>NZ_DDHH01000191.1:0-58974 GCF_002338015.1 Rhizobium sp. UBA1881 | reverse complement strand
GCGCACTGAACGATGTGCCCGGCGTTGGCCGGGCACGCCCCTGACGCGAAGGGATCGGTATGGCCCGCTACATTACGTCACGCATAGGTCAGGCACTGCTGGTGCTGTGGGCCGCATTCACGATCTCTTTCGTCCTTTTGCAGGCGATGCCTGGAGATGCCGTGCTGATCAAATTCCAGAACCCGGAATATGGCCTGAGCCCCGAGCAACTGGCCGACATTCGCGCGGCATACGCAGCTGACGGCACCGTGTTGACGCAGTATCTGCACACCGCTGGACGGTTCCTGGTCGGCGACTTCGGCTACTCGCTGCAGGCAGGCGTGGCCGTCAGCGCACAGCTTGCGACGAACCTGCCTCCCACGGTCCGCCTCGCCGGCTTTGCTTTCGTCGTTGCCGTCGCGATTGCCGTCCTCTTGGCCATCCTCGCCAACATCCAGGGCTTTGGCAGGCTGCGCGGCATCATTCAGTCGGTGCCCTCGCTATTCGTGTCCGTGCCGACCTTCTGGCTCGGGATCATGTTAATCCAGATTTTCTCGTTTCGCCTGCGGTTGGTTCCTGTGATCAATCCGGGACCGTGGGAAGGCTTGATATTGCCCGTGCTTGCCATCGCCGTTCCCATTTCCGCGCCGCTGGCACAGATCCTTCTCCGAAACATCGACCAGGTCAAAACGCGGCCTTTTGTTGCCGTGGCGCGCGCCAAGGGAGCATCGCATGCCGGGGTTCTGTGGCGGCACGTCGCGAAGAACGCGGTTCTGCCCGTGCTGACCGTCGGCGGCGTGTTGTTCGGTGAACTTCTTGCCGGCGCCGTGATCACTGAAACCGTCTTCGGCCTCAACGGCATTGGCAGCCTCACCGAGCAGGCGGTCAATTTCCAGGACGTGGCGGTGTTGCAGGCGATCGTCGTGCTGTCGGCCGCTGCTTTCGTCACGGTCAATCTTCTGGTCGATCTTCTCTACCCCATTCTCGATCCGCGGCTCAAAGCCAAGCCGGAGACTGCACGATGACGAGCCTTGATGTCGCCGAACGCCCACTCGAAATCGCTAATGCCGACAGCGTCGGCAATCCGGCATCGGCCAATGCGCCACGCAGGCAGCGTGTCGATGTCAGCCTCGTGCTCGCAGTCGTCGTGCTTGTGATCGTCCTCTTGTGGGCCGTCGTTCCGTTGCTGTTTACATCCTACGATCCGATCAAGGGGCTTCCCGGCCAGCAGCTGAAAGCGCCGAGCCTGACGCATATCCTTGGAACGGATGCACTTGGGCGCGATCTCTTCGCACGCCTCGTGCATGGCTCCGTGCATTCGCTATCCGGAGCCCTGGCGGCCGTCGGGATCGGGCTTGCTCTCGGAACCACGCTTGGCGTGCTTGCCGGTTCGCTCGGAGGCCGCACGGAAACCGTGATCATGCGGCTGGTGGATGTCCTGCTGTCGATCCCTGTCCTGCTGCTCTCCCTCAGCATCATCATCCTTCTCGGCTTCGGTACGCTCAACGCCGCGATCGCTGTCGGCATTACCTCGGTAGCGAGCTTCGCCCGCATCGTGCGCTCCGAAGTCGTGACGGTCCGGCGCAGCGAGTATGTCGAAGCGGCCTTCGGCAGCGGCGGCAGGTTTCTGAGCGTCCTTTGGCGCCATATCCTGCCCAATTCGCTGACCTCTGTCATCGCCTTCGCAGCGCTACAGGTGGGATCGGCAATCCTGCAATTGTCGACGCTCGGCTTCCTCGGATACGGCGCGCCGCCACCGACGCCGGAATGGGGGCTCCTGATCGCCGAGGGTCGCAATTACATCGCGACCGCGTGGTGGCTGACCGCAGCGCCGGGCGTCGTCGTTGTTCTCGTGGTGCTTTGCGTCAACCGCATCAGCCAGGCAATCGGAGGAGGAGACAGATGACGATAAGACCGAACGATCTGCCAAGGGACCCATTCCAGCCATCGCCAGTGCTCGATGTTGCAGGACTTACGGTTAGCTATGAAGGCCGCGGCGGAAGCCGGACTGCCGTTCACGGAATAGATTTCCGTGTCAATCCCGGCGAGGTCGTCGCGCTGGTCGGTGGATCCGGCTCGGGCAAGAGCTCGACGGCGCAGGCGATCATCGGCCTCCTGCCTGACAACGGCAGGCTTGAAGCTGGCAGCATCCGATTGAACGGCGAGGAGATCGCCGGCTGGCCGCAACGGCGGCTCGACGGCGTTCGCGGCGCGGTCATCAGCCTTGTGCCGCAGGACCCTGGCAATTCGCTCAATCCCGTCAAGACGATCGGCAAGCAGGTGGCCGAAATTCTCGCCATACATGGCAAGGCATCGGGTCCGGTTGCCTATGCGCAGGCTGTCGAGCTTCTGGAACGGGTCGGTCTCAGCGAGCCGAGGCTGCGCGCGCAGCAATATCCACACGAGCTCTCCGGTGGCATGAAGCAACGCGTGCTGATCGCCATCGCCATCGCGTTGAAGCCTGCGCTCATCATCGCCGACGAGCCGACAAGCGCGCTCGACGTGACGGTGCAGAAACACATTCTCGATCTGATCGATGAGCTTCGCCGGGAATATGGTACCGCGATCCTTCTCGTTACACATGATCTTGGCGTGGCGGTTGACCGATCGGATCGGCTGATCGTGCTTAAGAACGGTCGTATCCAGGAGGAAGGTCGCACCGCGGATGTGGTTGCCGCCCCCAAGAGCGCCTATACGCGCCAGCTCCTGTTGGACGCGCCATCACTCAACCAACGCCCGCGTATCGTGACAACGTCGCCGCTGGATCAACGAAGCGACGACATCATTGTCGTCGAAAACCTGGTCAAGGATTTCGGCATCGGCGGTGACGGGCGCTTCTGTGCGGTCGACGACATATCGTTTTCCGTTCGGCGGGGCACGACGCACGCCCTCGTCGGCGAATCCGGCTCGGGCAAGACGACGAGCATCCGCATCATCTCGGCCTTCGAAAAGCCGACGTCGGGTCGGGTGCTCGTCGATGGCCTGCCGCTTTCGGAGTTGCGCGGCGAGACGTTGCGGCTCTTCCGCAAGACGATACAGCTCGTTTACCAGAACCCCTTCGGCTCGCTCGATCCGCGTCAGACGATCCGGCGCATCGTCGAGGAGCCGCTTTTGAACTTCGAGCCGGTGGCGCGAGGCGAGCGAATGGCGCGGGTTGATGCGATCATCGCCAAGGTCGGGCTTCCGGATGATGTGCTGGACAGGCGGCCACAGGCGCTTTCAGGCGGGCAGAGGCAACGCGTCGCCATTGCCCGCGCCTTGATATTGAAGCCGAAAATCCTGGTGCTTGATGAGGCCGTCTCCGCTCTCGACGTGACGGTGCAGGCGCAGATTCTGGCTCTGCTCGGCGATCTTCAGCGCGAGCTCGGCCTGACCTATCTCTTCGTCTCACACGACCTCGCCGTCGTTCGCCAGATCGCCGACACGGTCTCGGTGCTCAACGGCGGAAAACTGGTCGACAGCGGCCCGGTCGATCAGGTCTTCGGCAACCCGGCAAGCGATTATACGCGCGATCTCATCGCCGCAATTCCGGGCAAGACATTCACCCCTGCACGGGGATCATCCACCTTGACGAATACGGGAAGCAAATGATGACGAAGGCAATCCCGCCGAAGCGCCTGGGCTTTTTCAGTCGCGTGCTCGATCAGGTCGATGCGGCCACGCGCTACCGGCTGGTTGCCGAGCAGATCGTTCATGCCGAGAAACTTGGCTTCGACAGCGCCTGGGTGGCGCAGCATCATTTTGATGGTGACGAAGGCGGTCTCCCGTCGCCGCTGATCTTCCTGGCGGAGCTCGCGGCTCGGACTTCGCGGATCAGGCTCGGGACCGGCGTGATCACGCTGCCGATGGAAAGCGCGGTGCGTGTGGCCGAAGATACCGCCGTACTCGACATTCTCTCGAACAATCGTCTCGAAATCGGCTTCGGAACGGGTGGAACGCCGACGTCCTTCCTGCCTTTCGGCTTGGAGAGCAGTGGTCGCGCAGCTGTCTATGCCAAAAGCCTGGCAACCGTCCGCGACGCTTGGGCGGGACGGCCGCTTGCCGGTGACAGCCGGCTCTATCCCACCGCGCCGCATCTTCTGGACCGGGTCTGGCAGGCAACATTTTCGGTCGGCGGCGGCGAGCGGGCAGGGCGCGATGGTGATGGGCTGATGCTGTCGCGCACACAGCCGCGCTCAGCGGATGCACCCGACACGCGGCTCTGGGAGCTGCAAAATCCGATCATCGACGCCTATCTCGAAAACCTGCCGCAGGGCAGGGCGCCGCGTATCCTCGGATCAAGAAGCCTGTTCGTGGCCGACGATCGCCAGCAGGCACTTCACTTCGCAGAAATAGGGCTTCGCCGCAGCGCGGAGCGTTTCATTGCCAGCGGCCACAAGGTGGCAAGCACCAGGACTGAAGATCTCATCCGGGCGTTCGATGTCCATGTTGGCACGCCTGAGGATGTGGTCGCCTCCTTGAAAGCCGACACGGCGCTTGAGCGCGTTACCGATCTCGTCTTCCAGGTCCATTCCGTCGATCCGCCGCACGAGTACATCCTGCGATCGCTGGAACTGATCGCCGGCGAAGTCGCGCCCGCGCTTGGCTGGAACCCAAACACTTCAAGGCCGGCGAACGCGAAAACACAGGAACGACGCTTGGCCACGGCTTAGGCTGCCACCAGGAAAGGAACCCATATGAGTACGCAGTCACCCGACATCATCGACCTTCTGGCGGCCATCGAGCCAGGCTCGTTTCTTGATCGCATCCGCAACCAGCGCCCGGAAACCCGCATCAACGCCCAGAAGAGCTATCTCGCGCTCTTCGAGCCCGTGAACGAGACGGACGTCACGCGCGCCGAGCGGCTTGTGCTTGCGGCTTTCGTCGCCGGCCTTCACCAAGCGGCTGGCGCCACAGAGTTCTACGTGGCCGGTCTAAGCGAAGCGAGCGGCGGCGCGTCCCTTGCGGCTGCGGTGAGGACGGAACTTATCAAGGCTGTAACCGAGGGGCCCTATGGGCACTACCCGACGGGTCCGTTGTCGGTCGAAGACAGGCCTGGGCCGGTCTACAGCGTATCGGATTTTGGTCGTGCCGTTTTTGGCGCCAAACTGTCGGCGGCCCTGGAGCATGCGCATCTCCTTGTTTTTCGTCCGCGCGAAGCGAGCCCGGATGCGTTGCAGAAGCTGCTTAACGCCAGCTGGACAACAACCGCCATCGTCACCCTCTCGCAGCTCGTTGCCTTTCTCTCTTTCCAGATCCGTGTCGTTGCCGCGCTTTCTGCGCTCGGCACCGCAGTGCAGGCGCGCGCTCCACGCGCCGCCGCGGAATAAGGAGCCGTCATGACCGATATTGTCATCCATCCTCAGATTGAAAATCGTCCGACTGCCTTCACGCAAGCTGAAATCGGCTGGACGCCCTGGCTCGAACCGCTTTCAGAGGGAGAGCTCACCGAACGGCACTGGACCGGCCTCGTCGACGCCTCGCGGGCGAAGTCCCCATATTTCATGCTGCTTGCACGCGATCCGGAGATTCTCGAAGCCCGCACCAAGACGGACAAGGACATCTTCTACAACACCGAGGCCGGTTTGCCGCGCGCCGAGCGTGAGCTGTCGGCGACGGCCGCATCACGCAGCAATGGATGCATCTTCTGCGCCTCCGTGCATTCCCGCTTTGCCTCGCACCACTCTAAGCGCACCGAAGAGGTTCAGAAGCTTCTCGACGAAGGCACCGATGCCGATCTTTCCAGCCGTCGCTGGAAAGCCGTGGTCGAAGCATCGGTCGCCTTGACGGCGACGCCCTCGGCATTCGGAGCGGAGCAGATCGACCGGCTGCACAAAGAGGGTCTCGACGATCTCGAGATCGCCGATGTCATTCACGGCGCCGCCTTCTTCAACTGGGCGAACCGCCTGATGCTCTCGCTTGGCGAGCCCACCCCGGCGAAATAGCGGCTTTCGCCCGCAAATGGACGACGGGAAGGATCAGATCGCGTTCGCCAGTTTGTTTTCGATATAAAGCTGGCGAAGCTTCAGCGTTTCAGGCCCCGGCTTGCCATCGCCGATCGGTTGCCCGTCGATCGAGGTGACAGGTAGAACGAAACTCGTCGCCGAGGTGATGAAGGCCTCGGCGGCATTCCTTGCTTCGTCAGGCGTGAAAGCGCGCTCCTCGACGGCAAGTCCGGCGCAGCGGGCGATGTCGAGAACGCTGAGGCGCGTTATGCCATGCAGGATCGCGTTCGATAGGCCGCGCGTGATCAGTGTCCCGTCCTTGCTGATGATGTGTGCGGTTGCTGAACTTGCTTCGGTGACGAAGCCGTCTTCAACCAGCCAGGCGTCGTCGGCGCCGACGGATGCGGCCTGCATCTTCGCCATCGACGGATAAAGCAGTTGGACCGTCTTGATGTCGCGCCGAACCCAGCGCTGATCGGGAACCAACGCCACCGAAATCCCGGTCTTCACCTTCGGATTGTCGAGCACGGCCTTGGCCTGGGTGAACAGGACCAATGTCGGCGTAGCGTCGGTTGGGAAGGCAAAGTCGCGATCGGCGGCGCCGCGCGAAATCTGCAGATAGATGAGGCCCTCCTGAAGGTCGTTCCTGCGGACGATCTCGCGATGAACGGCAAGCAACTCCTCTTCCGTCAGCGGGCAGGTAATCCCGAGTTCGGCCGTGGATCGCCGAAGGCGGGCCGCGTGACCGGCATATTCAAGCAGCTTGCCGCCGACAACGCCGGTGACCTCGTAGATCGCGTCGGCGAACAGGAAGCCGCGGTCGAACACGGAGACTTTTGCGTCGGCCTCGGCGAGCCAGCTGCCGTTCAGATATACGGTACGGGTCAAGATTGTTCCTCGTTCAGATTTCAGCGTGGGAAGGACCTTGGTCGATTCCATCGGCGGCGAGTTTGTCACGCAACATGCGCGCCGTCACTGCCGCACTTGCCGTGTCTGCGTCAATGCGGCCCTCCCCGCCATATACTTCAATTTTTATGAAAACTGATTCCAGCAAAGACTGATTGTGGCGCGACGTCGATCCAATTTACAAATAGCCTTGGAATGCAACCGCTTGACCAGTCGGCCCGTGGGGACTGTGCTGACTGGTGTCCCGCAAGGCGACCTGCTTTTCGATCATACTTACTGAAAAATCCTTTACCTCGGGCCGAGTTTCGTAACTGGTAGAATCCGCCCGAGCCGCCATGATGGCCACGATCTCTGCCATGTCGATATCACCTATCCGATCGATGAATTGATTGGCGGCTAGAACCATTGGATTGTCGGTCTCATTCGTTGACGCGACACCGATGCTCGGCGCCGTATTGGCGAGTGAGGTATTGCGACCTCGCGACAGTCGATCATCGATCCCTGTCACGTAGAGGTCATATGTCGTTTCTGAAAAATGCGCTTATTCGTACCAAAGTTCTTTCCCTGATTATTCCGATCTGTGTCGTGGGCATCGGCGCCACGCTCTTCATGTCCGACAGATTCAAAACGGTGGATTCCACCTACTCCGAGTTCATTTCCGATGACTATCAGGCGGAAGTGGATCTTGTTGCCTCCACGAGAAGCTTGGTTTCCGTCGGCTATGCTGCCTACCAGACACTGGCCTACGACGTGCAGGATCCGGGCTCCAAAGTCGCGAACGATTTTTACAAGGAGAACACCGCAAGCCTGATCAGCCGATTGGAGCAATCCAAGGGTGGCCGCCCCGAGGATACTGCCGCGATCGACGATTTCATCGCAAGGTCGAAGAACCTCACCGCTCAAATGGACGATGCGGTGAAACTGGGCGCGGAAGGGCGCGATGCCGAGGCGAAGAGCGCCCTGGCTCGCGCCGATCTGCTCATCAAGCCTTTGCTGGCAGATATGCGGGACCTAACCACATTGATGAAGAAAAACATCAATACCCGAGCCAGCGCGCTGACCGAGCAGACACGATCGACCATTCTGATCTCGCTCGTTGTCCTAACCATCGTGTTCGCGGCGAGCACAGGCATGGCCCTCTTCGTCTCTTCGCGCGGCATCACCGCGCCGATCGCGAAATTGCGCGAACGAATGATATCGCTTGCCCGCGGCGATGCCGAAGGCGGTGTCGATGGCCAGGATCGGCGTGACGAGGTCGGCCAGATGGCAAGAGCCGTCTCCGTGTTCCGCGATAACGCCCTCGAGCGAATCCGTCTTGAAAACGAGGCGGAGGCAAATCGCAGTCTCTCGGACCAGGAACGGGCGGCGCGTGACGCGCAAAAAGCCAGGGACGAAGCCGACACCAAGTTCGCCGTCGATCGGCTGGGTGACGCACTCGGGCGGTTGGCGCAGGGCGACGTCGCCTATCGCATCGACACGCCGTTCGTCGCCCATCTCGATGCGTTGAGGACGAACTTCAACGAATCCGCTGGGAACCTCAGCGAGGCGCTGCGCGCAGTCGGTCGCAACGCGCGGGGCATCGATGCCAGCGCCAATGAAATCCGTTCTGCGGCCGACGATCTTTCGAGACGCACCGAACAGCAGGCCGCTTCCGTCGAGGAGACGGCTGCAGCGCTGGAAGAGATCACCACCACTGTGAAGGACGCCACCAAGCGGGCGGAAGATGCGGGCAATCTCGTTGCGCAGGCGCGCACCGGAGCCGAAAAGTCCGGACTGGTCGTCCGCGACGCCGTCGTGGCGATGAAGGAAATCGAACGCTCCTCGGGCGAGATCACCAACATCATCAGCGTCATCGACGAGATCGCCTTCCAGACGAACTTGTTGGCGCTCAACGCCGGCGTCGAGGCCGCCCGTGCCGGCGATGCCGGCAAGGGTTTCGCGGTCGTTGCCCAGGAAGTGCGCGAACTCGCCCAACGATCGGCTCAGGCGGCCAAGGAGATCAAGGCGCTGATCATCATGTCCGGCGACCATGTCCGTTCAGGTGTTGAGCTGGTCGGAAACACGGGAACGGCGCTGGAGGTCATCGTTGCCGAGGTCCAGGAGATCAATCGCCATGTGGACGCGATCGTGAAGTCGGCGCGCGAGCAGTCGATCGGTCTGCAGGAAATCAATACGGCCGTGAATGCCATGGACCAGGGCACCCAGCAGAACGCTGCGATGGTGGAGCAGTCGACCGCGGCAAGCCACAGCCTTGCCAGAGACGCGGCTTCGCTCAACCAGTTGCTCGCGCGCTTCAATCTTGATGAAGAGGCTCAGCGCCCGGCGGTCGTTGCAGGCGTGGTGCGGGAGGCGTCACCCACGAGCCTCGGCGTTGCATCGCCCGCGCGGGCGCTCGGGCGAAAGATTGCGACGGCCTTTGGTGGCCGAGCGTCGGCGGTCGCGGAGAAGGCCTGGGAAGACTTCTGATTATCGTGAGCCGGCACCCGGGCGTTGTCCGACGCTCGGGTGCCGCCTCCGCGACTTCAGTTTGTGCGACATTTTCGCTACACGTCGCTTTTTGCAGAAAGCGGCGCTCGCCCGAAGTATCGTTTTCAACCTCTCGTGATCTGCATCCGCCAAGGTTCTGCCTGAATGTTGCCGCTTCTAGTCCGTGGTAAAGGATCGCGAAGACATGTGCCATCTCGCATGGTTTTGCGCGTTAAGTGTTGGGGATATTCAATGGCAGACATGTCGGCTTCACGCCTGAAGCTAACTCTGGTGAGCATGCTGGCGCTTGTGGCGAGCGGGATCGGTGCGCACGCCGAGCCGCAGTCGGTGGCTCCGGCAACGCAGGCTTCCGTGGCGCAAGGCTATGCCGTACCGGACCGCCGCTTGGTTCACATCACGCGGGCAGGCGATGATTCCGTCCTTTCAACGCTGTTCGACGGCGGCGCGGGCAACCCCGCGAAGATCATGCGGGAGATGGGCGGTCTGTCTCTGCAGATGAACAGCGACATAGCCGCATCGCTAGAAGCCTATTATAGCCAGCCAAAAGCCAAGCTGATCTGGGTAGACGCAAAGGGTCCGAACGCTAGAGCCCGCGAGGCGCTGGCGCTCCTAAAGCAAGCGGACGACTGGGGGCTGACCGCAGCCGACTACGCCATTGCGGAAGCGCTGGGTCAGGGTCGGCAAAATTCTGCCGATCAATCGAAGGCTCTGGCAACATTCGAGCTCTCCCTGTCGAACAAGATGCTGATGTTCCTCCAGGACAATTTCCGGGGCCGCATCGATCCGAACAAGCTTTCGAACTATTACGATTTCAAGCGCAAGCCAGTCGATTTGCAGGCGACGCTTGCCCGATTGGCAGCCGCCCCCGACCTGATGTCGGCCGTCGATCGTTTCATGCCCAGCAGTCCGAAATTCGCGCAGCTTGCGGCGGAACTGCACTGGCTGCGAAGCTCCGGCCAAGGTGGCGATACGACGGTCAACATCAACAAGGTGACCGTGGCGATGGAAGAACTGCGCTGGATGCCGCAGGAGTTTCCGGACCGCTATGTATTCATCAATCAACCCGCCTACATGGCCTACTACACCGAAAACGGTGATGTCACGCTCTCGATGAAAGCGGTTATCGGGCAGCAGGACCATCAGACGAATTTCTTCGATGCGACGATCAAGACGGTCGAGTTCAATCCGGATTGGGGTGTCCCACAGTCGATCATTAAGAACGAGATGCTTCCGCACTTGAAGAAGGATCCGTCCTATCTCGACCGCGAGGGCTACAAGGTCGCCGTCAACGGCAAGCCGATGCCCTCGGCGAAGGTCGACTGGACACAGCCGCTGGAGAATATCGCCGTCGTGCAGCCGCCAGGTGCCGATAATGCTCTTGGCCAGTTGAAAATCCTATTTCCAAATCCGCATGCCATCTACATGCATGACACGCCGGCACGTGGGAAGTTTGCCTCGCAGGACCGGATGTTCAGCCACGGCTGCGTCCGTCTGGAAAACCCGCGCGCCATGGCGGCGGCCGTGCTGAAAACGTCGGTGGATTCGGTTAATCAGGAGATTGCGGCTGGTGACAAGAAGGACGTTCCGGTTCCTGAGGAAATTCCGGTCTATGTCTCCTATTTCACCGCGTGGCCGACCGCTGACGGCATCATCCATTATTACGATGATATCTACGGTCGCGATGCGCAGACGCTGAGTGCGATAAGGGCCACGTCGGCAAGTCGCGCCGCGCTTTAAGTGCCCTCTTAGCGGTTCGCTTCTGATCTCTGCTCGTGAAACCCGTCCGCCCGGCCGGGCTAGCGCTATCGTATTGCTTGAATGCTCCTGCGACATCGTGGTGGTTGCCTATGCGGCGCGCGCCTGCAACAGATCGTCATGCGGAACACACGGTCATGTTGCGAAATCGACGTGACCGGCGTACCGAGCAAGGAGAAGCAATGTGAGCCTCGCGCCGATGACAAAGCAGAAGACGAAAATAGCCATCAATGGTTTCGGTCGCATCGGCCGAACGGTGTTGCGTATCCTGCTGAGCAAAGGTGGGGACTTCGAGCTCGTCCTGATCAACGATGTCGTCGCGCCGGAAAGCTGCGCCTACCTCTTCCAGTACGACAGTGTTTTCGGCCCCTGGCCGGAAGAGGTCGTGGCCCGCGAACAGGCGCTGCAGGTGGGCGACAGGCTGATTGCCTTCCACAATGTTCGCGATGTCCGCGAGCTTGATCTGTCCGGTGTCGACGTCTTTCTCGAGTGCACGGGCCAACCCTATACACGCGAGTTCATTTCCCGTGCGCTGGAAGCCGGTGCGAAACGCGTCTTGATCTCAGGGCCCGCCGAGGCCGCCGACGTGACCGTGGTTCTGGGGGCCAACGAGGAAATGCTCGGGGATCACCTTATCGTCTCCAACGCCTCCTGCACGACCAATGCGCTCGCTCCCTTGCTGAAGGTTATCGACGATGCCTGGGGCGTGGTGGGCGGCCAGATGACCACTGTCCATTGCTACACGGGCAGCCAGCCCACGGTCGACCAGCCGCGTGACGATTTCGCGAGAAGCCGCGCCGCCGCGCTCTCAATGGTTCCGACAACCACCAGCGCGCACAAGCTTCTCGGCAAGGTCTTGCCGTCGCTCGCTGGAGCGATCGAGGCGCGCGCCATTAGGGTGCCGACGGCGAGCGTTTCGGCGATCGATCTCACGGTCTCCTTGACAGACACCCCGTCGCTTGCCGATGCGCGTGCGCAGATGCAAAAGGCCGTCGCCGCGTCGCGTGTTCTTGGGTGGACGGAGAAGCCGGTGGTTTCGGTGGACATGCGGGCGCGCCAGGAATCATTGATCATCTCTGGTCCGGAGACATCGATCGCGCCGGGTGGGCTGCTTCGCGTGTTCGGCTGGTATGACAACGAATTCGGCTTTGCGAACCGGATGCTCGACGTTGCAGGCCTCTTGGGGCAAAAGGTTGCAGGCAGGCGGTAAAGCGGCCAGCGTGCAATTATGTTGCTAAATTCAGGGAGAATTGCTTGACGATCGGGCTTGCCCACGCGGAACTCATGGCTGTTGTGGCAGCCGTCACCAGCAACGAGCCACGTGTGATGACGGTGCGTTCCGGCGAAGCCTTGCCGTCCGGCCCTTTCGAGCTTGGACATCGCACGCTGCAGAGCGGCTTGCGCGAATGGATCCAGGAGCAGACCGGCCACCCGATCGGCTATCTTGAACAGCTCTACACATTCGCCGACCGGGATCGTAACAACGACATCCGCGGCGGACGGACGATCTCGATCAGCTATCTCGGGCTGGTACTCGAACAGGATGCGCCCGGCGCGGGCCGTCCGGCATGGCACGGATGGTACGAATATCTACCGTGGGAGGATCACCGCCAGGGACGGCCCAACGTTCTGGATGCGATCATCGAGAAGCTCAGGGTTTGGGCCGATGCCGATCCAAGGCGTCGCGCTGAGCGTCATCAGCGCGCCGACTTCACCTTCGGCCTCGATCACGGTGGCTGGAACGAGGATCTGACGTTGCAGCGATACGAGCTGCTTTACGAAGCCGGGCTGGTGGCGGAAGCAGGTGATGTGAGCGATAGTTTCGGCCGGCCGATGTTTGCCGACCATCGCAGGATCCTGGCGACCGGCATAGCGCGGCTGCGTGCGAAGATAAAATACCGCCCGGTCGTCTTCGAGCTAATGCCAAGCGCTTTCACCTTGCTGCTGTTGCAGCGAACGGTCGAGGCGTTGGCGGGCCTTTGCCTCCACAAGCAGAATTTCCGCCGCCTTATCGAGCAGCAGGAGCTTGTCGAGGAAACAGGCGGCATCGCCAGCGAAACCGGCGGCCGCCCCGCCAAGCTCTTCCGCTTCCGGCAGACGGTTGTCGAAGAACGCGCTCTGTCAGGGACAAAGCTGCCTCTCGTCCGCAATTGACATATGCTCATTGTGAGAATATCTATTTGTCTCGAATATACTCAAAATGAGTATAACGGAGGATGATATGAATACCGCAGTGTCTGCCGCGTCGCTTTACAATCGTGTCAGCCGGGTCATTCCTAAGGCGGAGTGGATGAGCTTCGAAGAGGATGTCGAGGCAATCCTGGAGTTGAAGCGCAAACGCAACGCGGTCATCCTCGCGCATAACTATCAAACGCCGGAAATCTTCCACGGCGTCGCGGATATCGTCGGCGACAGTCTGGCACTTGCACGCAAGGCAATCGATGTCGATGCCGAGGTTATCCTGCTCGCGGGTGTGCATTTCATGGCCGAGACGGCCAAGCTGCTGAACCCGAAGAAGACAGTGCTGATCCCTGACGCCGGGGCGGGCTGTTCGCTGGCAGATTCCATCACGCCCGAGGACGTCGCCCTGCTGCGCAAGGCTTACCCCGGTGTTCCCGTGATCACCTACGTCAACACATCTGCGGCGGTGAAGGCAGCCTCGGATATCTGCTGCACATCGGGCAATGCCAAGCAGATCGTGGAAGCGCTCGGTGTTCCCCGGGTTCTGATGATCCCCGACGAATACTTGGCACGCAACGTCGCCAAGGAAACGAACGTTGAAATCATCGCCTGGCACGGGCACTGCGAAGTGCATGAACTGTTCTCTGCCGAGGATGTTCGCCAGCTTCGGGAGAACCATCCCGGCGTCACCGTGCTCGCCCATCCCGAATGCCCGCCTGATGTCGTGGCGGAAGCTGACTTTGCAGGCTCGACGGCGGCCATGTCCGACTATGTCGGAGAGAAGAAGCCCGCCCGCGTCGTGCTTCTGACCGAGTGCTCGATGAGCGACAACGTCGCGGTGCATCATCCCGATGTCGAGTTCATTCGCCCCTGCAATCTCTGCCCGCACATGAAGCGCATCACCTTGCGCAACATTCGAACCGCGCTCGAGGAAAACCAGCACGAAGTCGTCGTCGACGCCGATGTCGCGGTCGCGGCTCGTCGTGCTGTCGAAAGGATGCTGGCGATATGACCGAGATCCTCAAGAACCTAGCGGATCGCCCGGTTATTGTCGGAAGCGGGCTTGCCGGGCTGATCGCGGCGTTGACGCTTTCTCCCGAACCCTGCGTGCTCGTCACCCGCGCACATCTCGGCGCCGAGAGCTCGAGCGGATGGGCGCAAGGCGGCATTGCGGCATGCATCGGTGCGGACGACAGTGTGGACCTGCATCTGGCCGATACCCTCGGTGCCGGCGATGGCCTTTGCGATGCAACTGCGGCCGCCGAAATCATAGCAGAGGCGCCGGCCGTGATTGCCGCCCTACAGCGCCTCGGCGTCTCCTTCGATCAAGATGGCACTGGGAGCCTGGCGCTCGGCCTCGAGGCTGCCCATTCGCGCCGCCGCATCGTGCATGCCGGCGGCGATGGATCGGGCGCCGCGATCATCGCTGCCCTCACAAGGGCGGTCCATGCCGATCCGGCAATCACTGTCATCGAAGGGGTGGAGGCGCGGCGGATACTGACGACTGAAGGCGTTCTCTCCGGGCTGCTCTGCGCCAATTCTCGTGGGGGGATGGTCTTGCCGTCGCCGCGCATTCTTCTCGCCACCGGCGGCATTGGCGGCCTCTACGAGGCGACGACCAATCCGGCCGGCAACTTCGGCCAAGGGATTGCACTCGCGGCCCGCGCGGGCGCAGTGCTCGCCGATATGGAATTCGTCCAGTTCCATCCGACGGCACTCGACGGCAAGCAGCGCCCGCTGGCCCTGATCAGCGAGGCGGTGAGGGGCGAGGGGGCCGAACTGATCAACGAGCGCGGCGAGCGTTTCATGAGGTATGTACCCGGTGCCGAACTTGCGCCGCGCGATGTTGTCGCGCGTGCAATCAGTGCCGAGATCGCCCGCGGCGGCCGTGTCTTTCTCGATGCGCGCCGCGCGATCGGCGCGCGCTTCCCCTTGCGCTTTCCGACGATCCATGCCGCTTGCCGCTCGGTTGGGATCGATCCCGTAGAGCAGCCGATCCCCGTTCGCCCGGCCGCGCATTACCACATGGGCGGCGTTGCGACGGATCGGGCCGGGCGAAGCACAGTGCCTGGTCTGTGGGTCGCGGGTGAAGCCGCCTCGACCGGATTGCATGGCGCCAACAGGCTCGCCAGCAATTCGCTGCTGGAAGCCGCTGTCATGGGCATGCGCGCGGCCAATGACATGAGATCGAAGCTGGCGGCGGTTCCTCTCGGAAAAAACCCGCCCATGCCAAGCGCGCCCGAAACGAGGGCCGTGCGCCCGATCGTCTCCCGAAACCTTGGTGTTCTGCGCAACGCGGCCGGCATCCAGCAGGCGATCGGGGAGCTGTTGCCGATGGCTGAAGGCAACGACTTCGGGGGTGATCCCGCAATCGTGGCTTTGTTGGTCGCCGTTTCCGCCAGCCTGCGCACGGAATCGCGCGGGGCGCATGCGCGAACCGACTATCCGCTGAAGCACCCGGGTGCGCAGCGTAGCCGGATAACGCTTGAGCATGCATTGGAGATCGCCCGTGCCGCAAGCGCATCAAACTTTGCAAGGAGTGCATGAAATGCACGTTACATCCCTTCCACGTCTCGTCATCGAACCTGCCGTCAGAACAGCGCTTGCCGAAGATCTGGGGATGGCCGGTGACGTCACCTCTGCTGCGGTCATTCCTGAAGATCATATGTCGACCGTCGTCATGGCAGCGCGTCAGCCCGGCGTTGTCGCCGGATTGGATGCGGCCACCCTTGCATTCGAGCTGGTCGATCCCGCGATATCAGTCTCCCGACATATCCGCGAGGGAGCCCCGGTCGGGCCCGGTGACGTGATCGCCACCATCAGCGGACCGTCCAGAGGGATATTGACCGGTGAGCGCACAGCGCTCAACTTCCTCAGCCATCTTTCAGGGATCGCAACGGTGACGGGATCGATCGTCGAAGCGGTCGTCGGAAGCGGTGCGGCCGTCGCTTGCACCCGCAAGACGACGCCGGGACTGAGGGCGCTCGAAAAATACGCGGTTCGCGCCGGCGGCGGTATGAACCACCGCTTCGCGTTAAATGACGCGATGCTGATAAAGGACAACCACATCGTCATCGCTGGCAGTGTTCGCGAGGCCTTGCGCCGCGCCAAGGCTGCAGCAGGGCATATGCTGAAAATCGAGATAGAAGTGGACACGCTGGAGCAGCTCCGGGAGGTCATGGACGAGGGGGTGGATGCGGTTCTGCTCGACAATATGAACCCGCATCAGCTGCGGGAAGCAGTCGGCATCGTGGCCGGGCGTGCGATCACGGAGGCCTCCGGACGCATCACGCCTCAAACCGCACGCGATATCGCTGCATCGGGGGTCGATCTGATCTCGGTCGGCTGGATCACGCATAGCGCGCCGATCCTCGATATCGGTCTCGACTACCGCGATTGAACCTCGCGCGCTTGAGGTCGCAAGCAACCACCCATTATCGCGTGATCGCGCTCGCATCCTGCGCGGATAAAATGCTAGCCTGCCGCAAAAGAAGAATGCGGAGGCTTGAGATGACGAAGAAGACGCTTGGGGAGAGGACATTCGAGGATTGGCAGGCACTTGCCGAAAAGGAGCTTCGCGCCTCGCCGGATACGCTCGTGTGGAAGACGCCCGAGGGAATAGACGTCAAGCCGCTCTACACAGAGGCCGATCTGGACGCTGTCTTGCAGCCGGACTCGCTTCCTGGCTTCGCACCCTTCACCCGCGGTCCGCGCGCCACCATGTATGCGGGCCGGCCCTGGACGATCCGGCAATATGCCGGCTTCTCGACCGCCGAGGCATCCAACGCGTTTTATCGCAAGGCGCTGGCATCAGGCCAGCAGGGCGTCTCCGTTGCCTTCGATCTCGCCACCCATCGCGGCTACGATAGCGACCATCCGCGCGTCGAGGGCGATGTCGGGAAGGCGGGTGTCGCGATCGACAGCGTCGAGGACATGAAGATCCTCTTCGACGGCATTCCGCTGGAGAAGGTCTCGGTGTCGATGACGATGAACGGCGCGGTCATCCCGATCCTTGCGAATTTCATCGTTTCAGGCGAGGAGCAGGGCGTGTCGCGGGCAGCCCTTTCCGGCACCATCCAGAACGACATCCTCAAGGAGTTCATGGTCCGCAACACCTACATCTACCCGCCCGAGCCCTCGATGCGGATCGTCGCCGATATCATCGAGTACACCTCCAGGGAGATGCCGCGCTTCAACTCCATCTCGATTTCCGGCTATCACATGCAGGAAGCAGGCGCGACGCTGGTGCAGGAGCTTGCCTTCACGCTGGCCGACGGGCGCGAATATGTGCGGGCAGCAATCAAAAAGGGGCTCGATGTCGACGAGTTCGCCGGCCGCCTGTCCTTCTTCTTCGCGATCGGCATGAACTTCTTCATGGAGGCCGCCAAGCTGCGCGCCGCGCGTCTGCTTTGGACTCGGATCATGGAAGAGTTCACGCCGAAGAAGGCGTCGTCGCTGATGCTGCGCACGCACTGCCAAACATCGGGCGTGTCGCTGCAGGAGCAGGACCCCTATAATAACATCATTCGCACCGCCTTCGAGGCGATGTCGGCGGTGCTCGGCGGCACGCAATCGCTGCACACCAATTCCTTCGACGAGGCGATCGCGCTGCCCACCGAATTCTCGTCGCGCATCGCCCGCAACACCCAGCTGATCCTCCAGCACGAGACGGGCGTGACCAAGGTGGTTGATCCGTTGGCCGGATCCTACTATGTCGAAAGCTTGACGAACGAGCTTGCCGAAAAGGCCTGGGCGCTGATCGACGAGGTCGAAGCGCTCGGCGGCATGACGAAGGCTGTGAACGACGGGCTGCCGAAGCGGCTGATCGAGGAAGCCGCAACGCGGCGGCAGGCGGCGGTCGACAAGGGCGACGAGATCATCGTCGGCGTCAACAAGTACCGGCTGGAAAACGAAGAACCGATCGACATTCTCGATATCGACAACAGCGCCGTGCGGGCCTCGCAGATCAAGCGTCTGGAAGAGACGCGGCGTCGCCGCGACCCAGCCAAGGTGGCGGAAACGCTGAAGCGGCTGCGCGAGGTCGCTGAGAGCGGGAAGGGAAACCTGCTGGAGGCTGCGGTGGAAGCGGCGCGGGCGCGCGCCAGCGTCGGTGAGATCTCGGATGCGATGCGCAGCGTTTTCGGCGATCACACGGCGGAGCCCGAGGTCGTGAAAAACGTCTATGGCAATGCCTATAGCGATGAGCCGGAGCTGCAGCAGTTGCGGACGCGGATGACAGCGATTTCCGAAGCACTGGGTGGAGCGCCGAAAATCATGGTCGCGAAGCTCGGACAGGATGGACACGATCGCGGCGCCAAAGTCATCGCCTCAGCGTTTGGGGATATCGGCTTCGATGTCCTGGCGGGGCCGCTGTTCCAAACGCCGGAGGAAGCCGCGAATCTCGCGATTGCAAGCAAGGTGCATGTGATTGGCATGTCGTCGCTGGCCGCCGGCCACAAGACGCTGGCGCCGCAGCTGATCGATACGCTGAAGACGAAGGGCGCCGAGCACATCATCGTCGTGGTCGGCGGGGTCATCCCCCGACAGGACTATGCCTTTCTGACCGAGCATGGCGTGGCGGCGGTGTTCGGCCCCGGAACCAACGTCATGGACGCCGCCAATTCCGTGCTCGACCTCCTTGAAGGCAAGCGCCGCAACCAGTGAGTTGGTCGTCTAACCGGTCTCCCCAGTTCGGCCGCTAATATAAAGCGCTGGCTTGCGCTCCGCCCCACTTCCCCAAGTCGATGTTTCCGCTACATAACTGGCGGGAGCAACCGGTCGACGTCCATGAAACCTGATGAATTTGATTTTCTCGCCCATGACGGCGAGCTCGCCCGGCTTATCCGCGGCTTCAACTGGGTGAAGACCTCTCTCGGTCCACCTTCGCTTTGGCCGAACGCCGTGAAGGTCACGACCTCGACCATTCTGCAGTCGCCGGTGCCGATCGTAACGCTCTGGGGCGAAGACGGCGTCATGATCTATAATGATGCCTATTCGGTCTTTGCTGGTGGCCGGCATCCGCAACTTCTGGGCTCGAAGGTGCGCGAGGGCTGGCCCGAGGTCGCCGACTTCAACGACAATGTCATGAAGGTGGGATTGGCCGGCAAGACGCTCGCCTATCAGGATCAGGAGCTGACGCTCTTCCGGACAGGCAAGCCCGAACAGGTCTTCATGAACCTCGACTATTCGCCTGTCATGGATGAGGACGGCCGTCCGTGCGGGGTGATCGCGATCGTGGTCGAGACGACCGCCAAGGTGGCGGCCGAGCGCTGGCGCAACGGCGAGCAGGAGCGGCTGCGGCGCATGTTCGAGCAAGCGCCCGGCTTCGTCGCGATGATGCACGGCCCCCACCATGTCTTCGAGCTGACTAACGCGGCCTATAACCAGCTTGTCGGCGGGCGTAATGTTATCGGCATGTCGGTGCGCGATGCGCTGCCGGAGCTGCACGGACAGGGCTATTACGAACTACTCGATCAGGTCTATACGTCGGGCGTCGCCTATGAGGGGCGGGCGCTGCCGGTCGATCTGCAGGTCTCCTCCGATGATCCGGTCGAACGCAAATATGTCGACCTCGTCTATCAACCGGTAACGGAACCGGATGGCAGCATCGTCGGCGTTTTCGTGCAAGGGTCCGATGTCACCGACCGCGTCGCGGCGGAGGAGGGGCTTCGGGCAGCCGAGCGGCAGAGCCGTCAGATCATGGACGGGGCCATCGACTACGCCATTCTCGCTCTCGATCTGGATGGGATCATCCTGCGCTGGAACGAGGGCGCACGCCGCATCTTCGGATGGACCGAAGACGAGGTCGCCGGCAAGCATTGGCAACTGCTCTTCACGCCCGAGGATCGCGCGGCCGACAAGGCGAGCGAGGCGATGGCGGCGGCACTGAGGCAAGGCAACGCCCATCACGACCGGTGGCATCTTCGCAAATCCGGCGAACGTTTTTGGGCCAACGGAGAAATCCGCCCCATCCGCGACGAGGACGGAACGCCCGTCGGTTTGGTGAAAGTTCTGCGTGACCGCACGGAGGAGCATCTGACGGCGCAGGCGCTTAGCGAAGCCGAAGCGCGGCTGCGCCGGGCGCAGGAGGCCGGTGGCGTCGGCGTTTTTTCGCTCGATCTCGAAACCAATATCCTCAACGCCACGCCGGAATTCTGCAAGATCTACGGATATGAAGATGCCGGCGATGTCCGCATCGAAACGCTGGAAGGCCTGATTGTCGAGGAAGACCGCGAGATCAGCTCCAATGGCAGGACGCGGGCGGAGGGCGCCTCGCCCTTGAACGTCGAGTACCGCATCCGCCGCGCCGACAATGGCCAGAAGCGCGTCATCGCCCGCAAGGGAGAGTTCGAGCGCGACGCCAGCGGCAAGCCACTGCGCTTCGTCGGCGTCGTCCAGGACGTGACCGACCGGCGCAAGGCGCAGCGCGAACTGAGAGAAAGCGAGGCCCGCTTCCGCGCGCTCGCCCAGGCGATACCCAATCACGTCTGGACCGCGCGGCCCGATGGCCAGCTCGATTGGTTCAACGAGCGCGTCTATGAATATGCCGGTGCGGCACCGGGCGAACTCGACGGTGGCGCCTGGACCAAGATCGTCCACCCCGACGATTTCACCGCCATGTCTGACCGCTGGCGGTCCGCCTTGTCGTCGGGTGAGGCCTATGAAACCGACCTCAGGCTGAGGCGCGCCGATGGTTCCTATCGATGGCACATCGCACGCGCGGTGCCGTCGCGCGACGAGGATGGCCGCGTTTTCCGCTGGATCGGCACCAATACCGATATCGAGGACCAGCGCGAGACGCGCGCGAAGCTTGAGGCCCTGAACGAAACGCTCGAGCAGCGCGTTGCCGAGCGCACCGCCGATCGCGACCGGATGTGGCGGCTGTCGACAGATATCATGCTGGTCGCCGACTTCGAGGCCAAGATAACGGCTGTCAATCCGGCATGGAAGACGGTCTTCGACTGGGAGGAAAGCGAGCTCATCAACCGGTCGTTCCTCGATTTCATCCATCCCGAGGATATCGCCACTACACTTACCGAAATCGGCAAGCTCAGCGAGGGCGCGACGACCTTCTCCTTCGAAAATCGTTACCAGGCTAAAGATAAAAGCTACCGCACCATTTCCTGGACCGCGGTTCCCTATGACGCGTCAATCCATGCGGTCGGCCGCGACGTGACGGAAGAGCGCGAGGCGGCTATCGCGCTCCGCAACACCGAGCTTGCCCTACAGCAGGCCCAGAAGATGGAGGCCATCGGCAATTTGACCGGCGGCGTCGCGCATGACTTCAACAATTTGTTGCAAGTGGTGGCGGGCAATCTCCAACTGCTGTCGCGCGACGTTATCGGCAACGACAAGGCGCAGCGCAAGATCACCAACGCGCTGGCCGGCGTGGAACGCGGCGCCAAGCTTGCGGCCCAGCTCCTCGCCTTCGGCCGCAGACAGGCGCTCGATCCCCGCGTCGTCAATGCCGGCCGGTTGATCCGCGGCATGGACGAGATGATCCGGCGCACGATCGGCGAAGGCGTCGAGGTGGAGACGGTTGTCTCGGGCGGCTTGTGGAACACGCTGGTCGACCCGATGCAGATCGAAAACGCGCTGCTTAATCTCGCGATCAATGCCCGCGACGCGATGGAGGGCTTCGGCAATCTGACGATCGAGGCCGGCAACGCCTATGTCGACGACGCCTATGCAAGGCAGCACCAGGATGTCGTGCCCGGCCAGTACGTGTCGATCTCGGTGACCGACACCGGCGCGGGTATCTCTCCCGACCTCTTGGATAAGGTGTTCGAGCCGTTCTACTCGACGAAGCCGGAGGGGAAGGGCACAGGTCTCGGCCTCTCCATGGTCTATGGTTTCGTTCGCCAGTCGGGCGGACATGTGAAGATTTACAGCGAGGTCGGACACGGAACGACGGTGAAGATGTATCTGCCGCGTTCGCTACAACAGGAAGACCTGCAGGTCATCGATCCGCATGCTCCTGTCGAAGGCGGACCTGAGACCATTCTCGTCGCCGAGGATGATGAGGGCGTGCGCACCACCGTGGTCGAAATGCTGCAGGAACTCGGCTACCGGGTTCTGAAGGCAGGCGATGCGGCGGCCGCTCTTTCGGTCATCGAAAGCGGTATCCACATCGACATGCTCTTCACCGATGTCGTCATGCCAGGACCGCTGAAAAGCAGCGAGATGGCGAAGAAGGCGAAGGAGCGGTTACCTAGCCTCGCCGTGCTCTTCACCTCGGGCTACACAGAAAACTCGATCGTTCACGGTGGCCGGCTCGATCCCGGCGTGCAGCTTTTGTCGAAGCCTTACACGCGCGAGGCGCTCGCCCGCAAGATCCGGCATGTCATCGACGAAACGCAGAAGAACGTCGAGCGCAGAAAAGACACGTCCATCGCAGCCATAGCCGCGCCCATATCGCCGGCGGTATCAAAGACACTCCGGGTCATCCTGGTCGAGGACAACGCGCTGATTCGGATGGCGACCGCCGACATGCTGGCTGAACTCGGTCACGAGGTGCTTGAGGCCGAATCCGCCGAGGAGGCACTTCCGCTCTTTGGAAGCGAGCCGATCGATGTGCTGGTGACTGATCTCGGTCTTCCAGGCATGTCCGGAGACGATTTCTGTCGCGAGGTGCGTAAGCGCTGGCCTGAGATCGGCATCGTCTTTGCGACGGGTTCGGAGAAGAAGCCCGAGATGGACGACAGTTCCAGGACGGTCCTGCTGCTCAAGCCACATGGGCTGAATGAGCTGAAGAATGCGTTGGACGCTGTCGGGCGAACGGAGTGAACGCCGCGACAAACTTCAAGGCTTCGATGCCGCGGAGCACGTGAACCGCGGTATCGGCATAGTCTCAAGCACCGATGGCAGCAAGCCGGTCTCGAACGAACGAGCGGCTCGTTTTAGCGACGTCGATGGGATCGACGTCGCGGGAGCCGAAGCCTGTCTCCACGGTGAAGTAGCCCTGGTAATCCGCGGACACCAGCGCGCCAAGAAGGTCATCCCAATCCATATTGCCCTTGCCGATCGCCTTGCGGTCGGTATCGGCAGCATGCAGGTGAACCAGATTGGGGCCCATGTCGGTCACATAGGACGACAGCGGACGGCCCTCATAGGCGATATGGCAAGTGTCGAACATCAGGCCGACATTGGCGCATTCCGCCTCGACCATCATCCGCCGTGCATCGGCGGTCGTGTCGATGAGATTGGTATCCGCCGTCGTCGGCTCAATAGCGATGGTGATGCCGCGTTCGGCGGCATGGGCGGCCACCTTGCGCAGGCAATCCAGGCTATGCGCCCAGGCCTGTTCGCGCGACATCTCTTCGGCCCGCCAGCCGCCGATGAAGAGCACCATCCCGGCGCCGAGATCGTGCGCGAGATCGACGATATCGGTGTAGTGGCCGATCGTGGACAGCCGCTCGGCATGCAGGATTGAGCAGGGATTGCAGCCAAAGCCGCCGCCGATGGCGGGCAGAAGGCTGCTGATCGCGATGCCCTCGCCGTCGGCCAATGCCCGGATCTCCGCCCGGCGCGTCTTGGACAGATGCGCCGGCCAGGCGTGGGGTGCGCAGCAGCCGATCTCCACCGCATCATAGCCGATGCCGGCAAGGGTGCGGATCGTATTGGGCAGCGAGTAGGTCGGAAGAAAGGTTGGAAAGCTGCTGAAGGGGAAGGTGTTGAATGCTAATTTCATCATGGGTTCCTTACGCGCCTGCCTCAGGCC
Source organism: Rhizobium sp. UBA1881 (assembly GCF_002338015.1). Taxonomy (NCBI): domain Bacteria; kingdom Pseudomonadati; phylum Pseudomonadota; class Alphaproteobacteria; order Hyphomicrobiales; family Rhizobiaceae; genus Rhizobium; species Rhizobium sp. UBA1881. Next base: position 35,022 of record NZ_DDHH01000191.1, on the reverse strand, counting down.
GCCAGTGGTGGCGCCATCGCACCGGTCATGATCGCGACCGCGTCCGACATCGAATAATCCGACGGCTTGATGATCGCTGCGCGGCGGCCCAGGCGGTGGATGTGGATGCGATCGGCCACCTCGAACACATGCGGCATGTTGTGGCTGATCAGGACGATCGGTACGCCGCGCGCGCGAACCTTGAGAATGAGGTCGAGCACCTTGCGCGACTCCTTCACGCCGAGCGCCGCCGTCGGCTCGTCCATGATGATCACCTTGCTGCCGAAGGCGGCAGCGCGGGCAACGGCCACACCCTGGCGCTGGCCACCCGACAGCGTTTCCACCGCTTGCTGGATACTCTGGATGGTGAGCAGGCCGAGGTCCGAGAGTTTTTCGCGAGCAATGCGGTCCATGGCTGGCCGGTCCAGCTGACGCAGGAGCCGGCCGAGGATGTTGTTGCTGTAGATCTCGCGGCCGAGAAAGAGATTGTCGCTGATCGACAGCGCCGGAGAAAGCGCCAGCGTCTGGTAGACAGTCTCGATCCCGGCCTTCCTCGCCTCAATCGGCGAACCGAAGGTGATGGGCGCGCCATCAAGCAATATCTCGCCGGCATCGGGCCGCACCGCGCCCGACAGAGCCTTGATCAGGCTCGACTTGCCGGCGCCGTTGTCACCGATGACCCCCAGGATCTCTCCCGGCATCAGATCGAAATCGGCATGATCGATGGCCACGACGCGACCGTATTTCTTGACAAGGCCCTTGGCCTGCAGAACGGGTTTTGACATCTCGATCATGCAGATACCTTTCTGATCCACTGGTCGATCGCGACCGCAATGAGAATGAGCCAGCCGATGGCAAAGAGCTGCCAGAGCACATCGACGCCGGCGATGCGCAGGCCTGATTGGAATACGCCGACGATCAGTGCGCCGATCAGCGGCCCGAGGATGGAACCTCTTCCACCGAACAGCGAGATGCCTCCGATGACGACAGCCGTGATGGACTGGAGATTACCTTCGAAGAAGCTGGTGGGGGAGACGGCCCCGACACGGCCGATCGCGGACCAGCCGGCGAGCGCGCAGATCAGGCCGGCCACCGCATAGACCGAGATCAGGACCCGGTCGGTCCGAATACCCGCGAGTTCTGCGGCTTCCCGGTCATCGCCGACAGCATAGATATGACGGCCCCAGGCGGTTCGCGTCAGGGCATACCAGAGCACGAGGAAGACGATAACGAAGAGAATGGAGCCGTAGCTGACCTCGGTGCCGAAGACGGAGAAGTTCTCGCCGAAGAATTTCAGCGTCGGCGCTGCGGCATCGATCTCGCTGCCGCGGATCGATTGCGCACCCGAGAAATAAAGGTTCAGCGCGTAAAAGACGTTCCAGGTGCCGAGCGTCGCGATGAAGGGCGGCAGCTTGATCTTGGTGACGAGAAAGCCGTTGAAGAGCCCGATCCCGGTGCCGACGGCAAACGCGACAAGGAGTGCTGCAGGTGTCGGCCAGCCGAGCTTTACGGCGAGATTGCCCGCGATCACCGAGCTCAGGACAAGGGTTGCGGCAACCGAAAGGTCGATACCGGCCGTCAGGATGACGAGGCTCTGGGCCACCGCCAATACACCGATGATCGATACCTGCTGGACGATCAGCGACATGTTGTAGGGCGAGAAGAATTTGCTTCCGGCAAACAGGCCGAAGCCGATCAGCGACAGAATCAGCACGATCAGAGGGATGATGGTCGGGTAGGCGTGCAGGAAACGCTGCACTTTGCCGATGATGCCGATATCGTCCACGTCGAACCTGGCGTAGGCATCACCGGCGCTCTTGGCTTCAATGCCGTCGGCATGCGGCACTTGTCCTTCGGTGTTGGTCATTGAGAATCCCTTATTCCTGGGAGCGCCGTAAGGCGCTTGCGCGCGGGCACGGCGGTGGCATCGGGATGCGCGCCGTCACGCGCATCCCTGCTTCGTCCTTGGGAGGACCGTGTCAGGGGTTGGCTTAGCGCGGCAGGATCAGCCCCAGCACTTCTTCAAGGCTTCGTCCGAAGTCATCGACTTCAGGCCTTCGACCGGATGGTCGGTCACCAGCTCGACGCCGGTATTGAAGAAATCGAGACCGGGGGTCGGCTCCGGCTTCTTGCCGCTGTCGGCAAAGGCCTTGATCGCCTCGATGCCCATCGACGCCATCATCAGTGGGAACTGCATCGAGGTGGCGCCGATCACGCCGGCCTTGACGTTCTGGACGCCGGGGCATCCGCCATCGATCGACACCACGGTGACCTTATCCTTGCGACCGGCAGCCTTGATCGCCTCGAATGCGCCGGCAGCAGTCGGTTCGTTGATCGTGTAGACGAGGTTGATCTCGGGATCGACCTGCAGCAGGCTTTCCATACCGGTGCGCCCACCATCTTCGTTGGCGTTTGTGACAGCATTGCCGATGATGCGCTTGTCGTCTTCGTCGCCGATACGCTGCGGGTTCTTCACGTCGACACCGAAGCCGGTGAGGAAGCCCTGGTTGCGCATGTAGTCGACGGTGATCTGCTGGGCATTGAGGTTGAGAAGCGCGATCTTCGCATCTTTGCTCTTGTCACCAAGGGTATCGGCGGCCCACTTGCCAACGAGTTCGCCGGCCTTGAAGTTGTCGGTCGCAAAGGTTGCGTCGGCGGCATTGGCAGGATCGAGCGGCGTGTCGAGCGCGATCGTCAGCAAGCCGGCCTTGCGGGCCTCGGCGATGACGGGCACCAAGGCGCTGGAATCGTTCGGCGTCAACAGAATTCCCTTGGCGCCGCTGCCGATGCAGGATTCGATCGCGGCAATCTGCGTATCGGCGTCGCCGTCCTGCTTGCCCGCGAAGGTGAGCAACTTGATGCCTAGTTCCTTCGCCTTGGCGGACGCGCCTTCCTTCATCTTTACGAAGAACGGATTGACCTCCGTCTTGGTGACCAGGCACGCAGTAATGTCTTCCGCATGCGCCGGAGCGCTCAAGGCTAGGGTAATCGCAATTCCCGAGACCGCGCCAGCAATAAGATTTCGCATGTGTTCCTCCCTATGCCCAAAAGGCCGTTGGCTCTCTCAACCCATGAATGTCTGGTGTCATTGGCTCCTCACCGCCGACGTTCATAAGCAAACACCAAAGGAAACATCTGTCAATAGATAAGCCGGTATGATTTATTAATATGACGAACGCGGCAACGAATGTGCCGAATTGACTGTACTTTATGACATGAAAGCAGTGCAATTTCGCTGAAATTGCGTCGATAAATAATCATCTGGTATGATTTATCTATTGACGATTGTATGTTTCTTTTCGATAGTGCAGACATCGATGAGCACTTGCCCAGCCGCGCGATCGGCGCTTTGCTGTGGCTGCGCCAGAATGAGGGCGTGTCTTGGTGGAGGGGACGAGCTTGCTTGAAATGGAACGGGCCGATCAAGATCAGCCAAGCCTGGGCGATCCAAGCCGCGGCACCAATCAGACCGGGATAAAGCTCTATAACGAGCGGCTGGTGCTGTCGCTGGTGCGTGCGCATGGCTCGCTGTCGAAAGTCGAGATCTCGCGGCTGACGGGGCTTTCCACGCAGGCAAGTTCCGTGATCATGAAACAGCTCGAGGGTGAGGGCCTGCTGATCAAGGGCACGCCGCAACGCGGCAAGGTCGGTCAGCCGTCCGTGCCCATGTCGCTCAATCCCGAAGGTGCCTTCTCGATCGGCCTGAAGCTCGGGCGCCGCACGGCCGAGCTGGTGCTGATGGACCTGTCGGGCGCGGTGCGTCGCTTCATCAGCACGACATACCGCTACCCGACGCCGAGCCTGCTGCTCGCCTTCCTGAAACAGGGCGTCAACGAGATCATCGACAACATGACGCGGCTGCAATTTTCCCGCATGCGCGGGATCGGCATTGCCGCGCCGTCGGAAATGTGGAGTTGGGAGGAAGAGGTCGGCGCGCCGCACGAGGTGGTCGAATCCTGGAAGCAGTTCGATCTGAAAGCCGAACTGGAGCAGATGTTCGCTCTCCCTGTTCATTCCTATAACGATGCCACCGCCGCCTGCGCCGCCGAGCTCGCCTTCGGCGAGGGCCGCAAATATCCTGATTTCCTCTATATCTTCTTTGCCACGCTCATCGGCGGCGGTGTGGTGCTCGATGGATCGCTGTATCCGGGACGGCGCGGCTATGCAGGCTCGATCGGCTCGGCGCCTGTTCCCTCGATGACGCCAGGCGGCCAGCCCAAGCGTCTCATCCAGTGCGCGTCGATCTACCTCTTGGAGCGGATGATCGTCGCCGAGGGCGGGGATCCGAGCGTCATCTGGCACAAATCGGACAATTGGGCGCATATCGGAGAGGTGCTCGACCGCTGGATCGAGCAGACGACGGATAGCCTCGCGCTGGCGATCGGATCGTTCATCTCGGTCATCGATTTCCATCACGTCGTCATCGACGGCGGCTTCCCGCCGCATGTCCGATCCGTCGTCGTCGAGAAGACCAGGGAGAAACTCGAGCGTCTCGAAATGCAGGGCGTCGCACCGGTGGAAGTTGTCGAAGGGAAGATCGGCAGTGACGCCCGCGTGCTCGGGGCAGCCAGCCTGCCGCTTCTGGCGGACTACGCGCGAGACCGCGACGTGCTCTTCAGCTCGGCCGCATCGTAATCGATATCACTACGCAATAGGGCTTTTCCCAAGGAGCCCGGGAGGAAAATCGTGCTTATAGGAATAGACTGGGGTGGCACCAAGATTGAAGGTGTCGCCATGACGCATCAGGGTGAGGAGCTGCTGCGGCTGCGGGAGGATACGCCGCGCCACGACTATTTCGGCTGCATCGCGATGATCAAGTCGATGATCGATGCGCTGGAAGCCAAGACAGGGCAGAAGGGCTCGCTCGGCATCGGCATTCCCGGTTCGCTCGAACCGGTCAGCCGGCTGGGTAAGGGCGCAAGCTCCACCTGGTTGCTCGGCCGGCCGGTCGAAAAAGACCTGCACGACGCCATCCAGCGCGATATCCGGGTGGAAAATGACGCCGATTGTTTCGCCGCTTCAGAAGCGGTGGATGGCGCCGGCGTCGGGCACAATGTCGTGTTCGCCGTTATCCTTGGCTCCGGCGCCGGCGCGGGCATCGCTGTCGGCGGCAAGGCGCATCACGGACCCAACAACAGCGGCGGGGAATGGGGTCATAACCCCCTGCCGTTCCCCGATACCACCGAAATCCCCGGCCGTCCCTGCTATTGCGGTCGTCATGGCTGCATGGAGACCTGGGTCGCCGGGCGCGCTTTTGAGGCCGAATACACCCGGCACACGAATGAAGAGCTGAAAGCGCGTGAGATCATCGAAAAGAAGCGCAATGGCGATCGTCTTTGCGGGCTTTTGTGGGATCGCTATGTCGATCGCGTCGCAAGAGGCCTGGCGACCGTCGTCAACACACTCGACCCGGATATTCTGGTGATGGGCGGCGGGATGTCGAATGTCGAGGAACTCTACATCGACCTGCCGCCGGCGCTTGCGAAACGAACCTTCTCCACCGTATTCAACACGCCGATCCGCAAGGCCGTGCATGGCGATTCCAGCGGGGTTCGCGGCGCCGCATGGCTTTGGAAAGACTGATTTCGCCGCCCCTTAAAGGACAAAGATCCATGACTGCTCAATCGGATATCAACGCGCGCTTTTCGTTCGCGCTCAACCTCATCCGCCAGGCCGGCGATCTCGCCGATGGCTATTTCAAGAACCGCGACAGCCTCACCATCAAGGCCAAGGGCCTGCAGGATATGGCAAGCGAAGCCGATCTCAACACCGAACTGCTGATCCGGGGCCAGCTCGAGAAACACTTCCCCGAAGACGCCTTTCTCGGCGAAGAGACCGGCCTCTCGAAATTCGCGGAAGGCCAGGGCATATGGGTTGTCGATCCAATAGACGGCACTCAGCCTTTCATTTCAGGCATGTCGAGCTGGTGCGTTTCGATCGCCTTCGTCCAGGATAACATTTTGAAGTTCGGCATGGTCTATGCGCCAGAGCGCAACGAACTTTTCGCCGGCGGCATCGACTTCCCCGCAACGCTTAACGGCGCGCCGGTCGGCAAGCATCCCGGCACCACCATTCGCGACGGCATCGTCGGTGTCGGCTATTCGCCGCGCGTGACGCCGGACGAATTCCTGCCGATGTTCGAGCGCTTCTTGAAGAATGGCGGCATGTTCTATCGCGACGGATCGGGCGCGCTGACGCTCTGCTACATCGCTAGCGGTCGCCTGCTTGGCTACATCGAGCCCCACATCAATTCCTGGGATTGCCTCGGCGCAATCGCCGTCATCCGCGCTGCCGGCCTGAAAACCAATGACTTTCTGGCAGATGACGGTCTGCGCAAGGGTAACCGGGTCATTGCTGGCAACGAGACGATCTATCAGGCGCTCGTTGAAATCTACGGCTGAGGACGCCGCGTTTGAGTGCTGACCGGCGTCGCAGGGGAGCGGCGCCGGTCGGCCTGTCGTTTGAAAGGGGGGCTTGTGCCAGACGACATTATTTTCAATAGAGGCTTTTCAGCACTGCTGTTCGACATGGACGGCACGCTGCTTGATTCAACCGCCGTGGTCGAGAGGATCTGGGGCCGATGGGCGATCGATCACGGGATCGAACCCGGGCCGCTGATCCGCACGATCCACGGGATCAGGGCCGTGGACGTTCTCAAACGTCTCAACCTCACAGGCGTCGACCCCGTCGACGAGGCACGGCGCATCGAGGCCCAGGAGATGGAGGATGTCGAGGGCATAGTGCCAGTCGCCGGCGCGATACCGTTACTTAACAGCCTGCCACCGAAGCAGTGGGCGATCGTCACCTCGGCGCCGATTGAGCTGGCAAGGAAACGGCTTGCTGCCGCGGGTATCCCGATGCCTGAGGTGATCGTCAGCGGCGAGGATGTTGCGCGCGGCAAGCCGCATCCGGATTGCTATCTCCTGGGGGCGAAGCGGCTGGGGTTCGAACCCGGTGCGTGTCTGGCATTCGAGGATGCGCCCGCAGGCACCCGCGCTGCAGAAGCGGCGGGCTGCCCCGTCGTGCTGGTCACGGCAACCCACAGCACGCTCCACCCTTTGGGTCACATTGCCGTTCGAGATTACCTCGGGCTGAGATATTCCCGAGATGACGGCAAGATAAGCGTCTGGTTCAAGACGAACTAATCGAAACGCCGGCCTCAAACGAGACCGGTGCTAACGTTTCATCTTCGGCGCACTGTATCGCGACGCGCCGACGTCTGTCATGGCAGCCCTATCGAGCGCCCGCTTGCAAGCCGGCCGCGTCGGAAAGGATCGCGGTGGCTTCGTTTAAGAGAACGTCTTTCGCCTTCTTGCGGGCATTTTCCAGCGCGATGTCGGCCGTGAGGCTACGCTCGTTGGATTGCAGGCCGTCGTCGTTGGTGGTGTCGACGCCATCGTCCAACTGGGCGCGAGACTTCAGCCGATTTTCGCGCGCTGTCAGCTCCTTGCGGCGGTCGGCTTCGTTGAGCGAGATCACGCCCTTGTCGCGCTGCGCCTTCAATTCGGCAACGTCTTCGATAAGACGCTGGAAGTCCGGGTCGCTTTCCACGCGCTTGTCGTGAAGGGCCTGCAGCTTAGGCAGCTCGACCTTGAGGTTGCCAGCCTGCTTGTAGCGGGCGGGCTTGATCTGCGTCCAGGGGAGCGCGTTGTCGTAGCTGGTTTCGCCGAAGGTCTTCGGGTCGGAGAGGCCGGGCAGGGCGATGTCGGGGGTCACGCCGCGCAGCTGCGTCGTGCCGCCGTTGACGCGGAAGAACTGGGCGATCGTCAGCTTCAGCTCGCCGAATTTCGGTTTGTCGTTGCGCGCCACCTGGTCGAGGTTGACCACGGTCTGCACGGTGCCCTTGCCGAAGCTCGGCTCGCCGATGATCACGCCACGGCCATAGTCCTGGATGGCGGCCGCGAAGATCTCGGAAGCGGAGGCTGAGCCGCGATTGATCAGAACGCCGACGGGGCCGGTCCATGCCGGTGTCGGCAGATCGTCGCTTTGAACCTCGACCTTGCCATCGGCGCCGCGCTGCTGAACCACCGGGCCCTTGCCGACGAACAGGCCGGTGAGGTCGATCGCTTCGGCAAGCGAACCGCCGCCATTGTTGCGCAGGTCGATCAGCACGCCGTCGACATTGTCCTGCTTGAGCTCGGTCAGCAGCTTGGCGACGTCGCGGCTGGCGCTTCTGTAGTCCTTGTCGCCCTTGCGGCGGGCTTCGAAGTCTTCGTAGAAGGCCGGCAGCGTGATCACGCCGATCTTGCGGGTGACGTCGCCATCCTTGACCGGGAGAACGGTCTTCTTGGCCGCCTGCTTTTCGAGGCTGATCTTGTCGCGCACGAGACTGATGACGCGATGACCGCCATCGGCGCCGGCATCGGCGGGCAGGATATCCAGGCGGACGATCGAATCCTTCTCGCCGCGGATCAACTGCACGACTTCATCGAGGCGCGTGCCCATCACTTCCTTGATCGGGCCGTCGGCGCCCTGGCCGACACCGGTGATACGGTCGCCGACCGCGAGCTTGCCGGAAAGCTGCGCCGGGCCACCCGGAACGAGTTCGCGGATCGTCGTGTAATCGTCGCGCTCCTGCAGCACCGCGCCGATGCCAACCAGCGAGAGCTTCATCGAGATATCGAAATCGGCCGATGCGGTGGCGCCGAAGTAATCGGTATGCGGATCGATCGACGTCGAATAAGCGTCCATGAAGGACTGGAAGACGTCGTCGCTCTTGTACTTATAGGCGCGCTCGAGCGCGTTCTTGTAACGCTTGTCGAGCGTGTCGCGAATAGTGGCTTCGGTCTGGCCTCCGAGCTTCAGCCGGAGCCAATCGGCCTTCACCCGCTTGCGCCAGAGATCGTTGCTCTCGGCCTCGGATTGCGGCCAGGGTTTGTCGTCGCGCACCAGCGCGTAGTCTTCCTGCGCGGTGAAATCGAAGCCCTTTTTCAGGAGATCGCGGGCATAGGTCATGCGATCGACAATGCGCTGCTCGTAGACATTGAAGATCGAAAAGGGAAGCTTGAGGTCTTCTTTCTTGATGGCGTCGTCGATCTTGGTGCTATCGGCCATGAAGGTGTTAATGTCCGACTGCAGGAAAATCATCCGATCCGGATCGAGCGACTTGATGAAGCGATCCATGATCTTGACGGAGAGGCTATCGTCGAGCGCGACCGGCCGATAGCTGTAGCGCGTCAGAAACTGCGCGCTCAGCTGCGCTGCCTGCTCCTGCTGCTTTTGCGGCGCCAGAACCGGCACCGGTCCCATGTCCAGTGCATGGGCCGTGGGCGCAATCGCCAGGAAAATGCCGAGGAAACCGTATTTAATGCGCATCAAGCTGTGATCCAATTCCGACTGCTCGCGTTTGTCTACATTCTAGGTGGAGCAATTATGGTTTTTTAGCAACCGGGTTGATTGGACGGATAAACGCTGACGCCGATATCATCTACAACTTTTGGTGAGATCGGTTGTGAAGGCAGACGGTGTTCACGCCGGCCGGCCGCCTCAAACGAGCGTCTTGGCGGCTACCAGGACCTCTTTATCCACATGAACCTCATGGCGGGTCTCGGGATATTTTCGGTCACGAACATCCTCGGCGAATGTCCGGAAAGCGTTCACGCGCAGATCCTGCAGGCGCGCCTCTTCCGCCGCCAGATCGGCATATTGCTTGGCATGGCGCGGCACGCGGCTGATGCCTGTACCTAGCACGTCGCAGGAGAACAGATATTGGGCGTCGCAGACCGCGCCGCAGCCCATTCCAATCGTGATCAGCGGCGTCGAGCGCGTGATCCACTCGGCTATCGCCACGGGGACAACCTCCATCTCGACCGCCCAGGCGCCGGCCTGCTCATAGTCCTTCACGCGACGATAGATCGATGCCGCCTCCTCAGGCGTCTTGCCGATCGAGCGGAAATTCGTCCACGTGGCCCAGCGCGGCACGAGACCGACATGGCCGCTGACGGGAATGCCCTCCTTGGCCATCGCTTCCAGCAGGCGCAGCGAGCCGGCGAAGTAGAGGCAGCTGGCGCCTAGATCGAGCGCGCGAAAGCCTTCGCGGATGGCGCTCGATTCGTCATGAATGGCGCCCTGCACATGGGCTGCCTGGATGAAGGCGGTGGGGGCTGCCTTGCGTATCCGGGGAAGCTGCTCGTCCACCTCGCAGGTGAACATCTCGATGCCGGCCTCGGCGGCTGCCGCTGCCTCCGCCGGGCTATCGACATGCATGGTTAGGAATTGACGCTTGCCCTTGAGCGCGCGCAGATCGGCTACGGTCAATGCACGGGTCATGCCTTGTTGCCTTCCTGCGCTTCCTTGCGAGCGTTCTCGCGTTGCAGCTTCTTCTGCCAGCGCGCGTTCATCGCTTCGTCGCCATCCGTGGTGCCGTCGTGCCAGGTGCCGAACCACTTGTCGAACGGGATCAGGCCGTCGGCATAGTTCACCTCGAAATACTTGTGGTGGAGGTAGTGGGCATAGGCGTGGGTATCGAGCCCGCCTTCCTCGCCCGCCTCGATCTTGTCGAAGCCGACATGGCCGACCACCGCGCCGAGCGCCAGCGAATGCAGATTGTAGATGGCGACCAGTGGATGCGAGAAGATCACCAGATGGATCAGTGCTTCACCGAAGAAGAGCAGGTGCTCGACCGGGTGCATGGCAAGCGATGACCAGGGAGACGGATTGACCGAGTTGTGGTGCACCGAATGCACGAATTTGTAGAGTGCTGGAATGTGCAGCGCGCGGTGGATCGCGAAGAAGTAGGCTTCGTGGAACACTGGCACGAAGAGCACGATGCAGGCAAGCCAAACCGGATTGTCCTGGAACGTCGCCATCGGCACGTAGTTGTTGGCGAATGCCCAGAGCGTCACGACCTCGATCGCGGTCCAGATCGTGACACCGGTGCCGACGCCGCGAATGATGCTGTCATAGGCCTGCGAGCCGAATAGAAAGACGGTGTTCTTCTTGTCGGCCGGGAAATTCGGATTGTACTTGAAGCGGTTTTCCTGGCGGCGAAGCTTGTAGAGCCGCAGCTCGATCACGCCGTAGAACAGGAAGAATGCCGCGAGGTTGCGCGCGAAGATGAGCGCGATCCAGCCGACGGAGAAGGTCTTCGTCGTCTCTGTCCCCGGCGTCAGGAAAAACCAGAAGATCGCCGCGGTGACCATGAAGAAGGCGTTCCACGGAAAGAAGTAGTTCGGCAGCCACTTCAGGAATTTCAGTGGGTTTGGCGGCAGCACGAAGACCGGCGCCGGCGTCAGCACGCCATCAGGCGTCCAATGGCCTCTCTTGTCTCTCTTGCCGAATTTTGAATCGTCCATGACTTGCCTCCCGCATGCGTCATTGATGTTTCGAATGCTTTATCTGCCGGCATCGGTCGCGCTGCGATCAGGCTGCCAGCAGCGACTTCAGCTTGACGTCGGCCTGCGCGAGCGCCGCCGGATCGACGGTCTTGCCCGAGGCGATCAGCATTTCCGCCAACCGGATGTCGCGGGCGATGCCATTGCCTGGACCGATTCCGCTCGCCGAAAGCAATCGCCCGTCGGCACCGATCTGGAAGATGATGAAGGCGCCCCCGCCAACCTCTCGCCGAACCGAGGTGACGGCCCCTTCTGCAAGGCCGGTCACCTGAAGCGTCAGCTCGTATTGATCCGACCAGAACCACGGCACGGCGGTGATCCGCTCGTCCGCACCCATGAGATTGGCCGCCGCGAGCATCGCCTGCTCCTGGGCGCTCCGCCAGGATTCGAGCCGAACGCGCCTTCCGCCATAAACGGGAATGGGGAAGGAGCAGCAGTCACCGGCGGCGAAAATGTCGGGGTCGGAGGTCCTGAGGTGACCATCCACCATGATGCCGTTTTCGATCGCCAGCCCCGCTTTTTCCGCGAGCTCGACATTCGGGATCGAGCCGATGCCGATCACCGCGATGTCGGCGCCGATCGTTCGCCCGCCGGCCAGGCCAATCGAGACGCCGTCGGCACCGATCTCGAAGGTCTCGATCCGGCTCGCGCACAGGATTTCCACGCCCGCCGCCTCGTGGCGCGAGGCGACCGCGTGGGCGATATCCTCGGGCGCGCCGCGCGAGAGGATGCGTGGCAGGCCCTCGATCAGGGTGACGGTGGCGCCAAGGCCACGAGCGATGGCCGCGAGCTCGAGGCCGATGAAGCCGCCGCCGACGATGGCGAGCCGGCTGCCCTCATGCAGATGCCGCTTGATCGCCAGCGCATCGGCATGGGTGCGAAGCGTCAGTACGCGCTCGGAGCGTTCGGCGATGCCGGGGAGCGGACGTGGCCGCGCGCCGGTCGCAAGCAGCAGCTTGTCATAGGCGAGCGTCGTTCCGTCCGAGAGTTCGACGGTCTTGTTCGAACGATCGATCCCGATCGCGTCGGCGCCCAGGCGAACGTCGATACCGCGTTCCTTGTAGCCATCGGCATCCATGATGAACTTCGGATCGGCGCCCTTGAGGATCCCGTTCTTCGACAGCGGCGGCCGCTCGTAAGGGTGGAGTGCTTCCGCGCCCACTAGCATGATCGCGCCGTCGAAATTGCGCTCGCGCAGCTGCAGCGCGGCACGTCCGCCGCATTCGCCACCGCCGATGATAACGATAGAGGACATGGCTGTCTCCATACTACCGGTTCGCTGGGTGTCAGGCGGGGATGGCGAGCAGGACTTCGCCCGCTTCGATCTTCGCCTGGTAGGTGTTGAGGCTTTTGCAGGCCGGCGGCCGGCGCGGCGTGCCGGTGCGATAGTCGAAGGCCCCCGAATGCTTGGGACATTCGATCTCGTAGTCCATTACTAGCCCGTCGGCGAGGTGGATGGCCTCGTGCGAGCAAAGGCCGTCGGTGCAGAACACCTCGTCCTCGGGAGAACGATAAACCGCGTAAGTGCGACCGCCATGGTCGAAGCGTATGACGCCTTCCTGCTCGATGTCGTCAAGACGACAGGCTGATACCCAGCTCATGATGTGCCTCCCTTCACTCCTCCAGACATCACTAAATATCGGTCCGCGCCCACCACGGCGCAACGCCGATATTGACGCAAATGCATCATTCACTAAGCTCACGAATGAGGAGCAAGGGAGGATGTTCGTGGCGAGAAAGCCGAGCATGGATGACGTAGCGGCGGCGGCCGGCGTCAGCCGCATCACTGTCGACCGTGTGCTGAATGGCCGCGGCGGCGTCAAGCCGAAGACCGAGCAGCTGGTCATCGAGACGGCGAGGGCGCTCGGCGTCGACCGCGCGCTCACGATGATGCCGACGCGCATCCTCCGCATCGGCGTGGTGCTGCAGAACAATGTGAATTCCTATTACGTGAAGCTGCGCGAAGGCTTCATCCGTTCGGCGCAGCAATACAAGCGCTACAACATCCGCATCACCTTCTGGTATTTCGAGCAGATCAAGGCTGAAGCCGCAATCAAGACGCTGGCGAAGGCCGCAGCCGAATGTGACGGCCTCGTCGTCATCCTGTTCGATGACCCTGATGTGACCGCGATGGTGGATCAGCTGTCGCGCAAGCTCCCCATCGTGACCGTCGCCTCCGACCTGCCGGGCACCGGCCGGATCGGCTATGTCGGCTCGAACGCCGTTCAGGAGGGGCGCACGGCGGGCGCGCTTATGGGGCGTTTTCTCGGTGATACCGGCGGCGACGTGGTCGTCATCGTCGGCCTTTACCAACTGCTGGAGCACGACCAGCGCGAAATGGGCTTCCGCGACATCTTGGGCCGGGACTATCCGAACTGCCGGGTGGTCGAGACGTTTCAGAGCTACGAACAGGAGAACATCCGCAAGGATTTCCGCACGCTCCTTCGCCGCCACGCCGCGCTGCGAGGCGTCTACAACATGTCGGTGGGCAACCCTGTGCTCGCCGAAGAACTGAAGGCGATCGGTAAGGACCAGTCCGTCTGTGTGATCACCCATACGGTGACGCCGGAGCGGGTGGAGTTGATGGATGACGGTGTCGTCGATGCGATCATCGACCGTGAACCTTTTCTGGAGGCGCGGCGCGCAATCGAAATCCAGCTCCACAACGCCGGCCGTTTTGCCGAAGACGACATAACGCCGCCGCAGCGGCCGCGGATTTTCCTGCGCGAGAATGTCCGCTTCGAGTAATCGTATCGCGAGATCGCCGGTGGTTCCCCAAGTGTCAAGCGCTGCCTGAGCGCCGAAATCAGGAAAATGATGAGAAAACGTTTTCTCACGTTGACTTTGCATTTGGGAAACGCTTTTCTCACTTCCGAGAGAAGGAGGAGATTGCGTGGTCGCTCGGAGCAACCGTGTCACAATTCATGACGTCGCCAAGGCTGCGGGCGTCAGCGTTTCGACTGTATCGAAGGCGCTGAACGATACCGGCCGGATGGCGCTGGAGACACGCGAGAAGATCAAGTCGATCGCGGCCGACGTCGGCTTCCGGCCGAATGCACTGGCCCGCAGCCTGCTATTCAACAGAAGCTTCACCGTGGGGCTGCTCACCAACGATACCTATGGTCGCTTTACCCTGCCGCTGATGTCGGGGATTTCGGAGGCGCTGGTCGATCATGGTGTCTCGGTCTTTCTCTGCGCGATCGAGGATGATCCAGTACTCGCCAAGGTTCATGTCGACGCCATGCTGGACAAGCAGGTGGATGGCATCATCGCGACGGGCAAGCGGGTCGACAGGTCTCTCCCGGTCGATCTCGCTGGCCTGCCGGTGCCCGTCGTTTATGCCTTCACCGAGGGCGTGCCGGGAAGCGTGATCCTGACGGCGGATGATTCCGACGGCGCGCGGCTCGCCGTCGAGAGGCTTCGCGAGGTCGGCCGCAAAAGCATCGTCCATGTGACCGGTCCCGACAGTTTCGTCTCGGCCGTGGAGCGAGCCGATGCCTTTCGCCAGGCCGTCGCTCCGGATGCGCTCGTCATGCACGGAACGTGGACGGAGGCCTGGGGGCATGAGGCCGTCGCCATTCTTTGGGGTGGCGACAACGAAACGCCGGACGGCATCTTCTGCGGCAACGACCAGATCGCGAGAGGCGTGGTGGATGCCTTGCGCGAACGAGGCGTCCGTGTGCCCGAGGATGTGTCGATCATCGGTTTCGACAACTGGGAGATCTTCGCCGACCAGACGCGGCCGGCGCTGACGACGGTCGACATGAATTTGAAGGAGCTCGGTCGAACGGCCGGTCTGACGATCTTGGATCTTGCCGAAGGACGGGCTGTGGAGGCCGGACTGCGCAAGCTTCCATGCAAGCTGGTTGTTCGCCAGTCCTGTGGTGGAGACCGGGAAATCTAACGGGAGGCGGGGCGCGTTTGCCCCATGATTTGGAGGAAATCATGCATAAGAGAATGCTTGCAGCGACGGCTTTGCTGTCAATATGCCTTTGCTCGGCGGCATCGGCCGAAACCGTCAGCATGTGGGTGCGTTCGGGCAGCGGCGGCGGCGCCTTCAAGGCGGTCATCGACGCCTATAACGCGGCCAATCCCGACAAGGTCGAACTCACCGAAATCCCGTCGGACCAGATGGTCCAGAAATATGCGACGGCGGTTGCCGGCGGTCAGGCGCCCGACGCGATCTCGCTTGACCTGATCTACACTCCGTCCTTTGCGTCCGCCGGCCAGCTCGAAGACTTGACCGATTTCGCCAAGTCGCTCAACTATTTCAACGCGCTGGCCCCCGCTCACGTCAAACAGGGTACCTATGAAGGCAAGGTCTACGGCTTGCCGCTCTTGGTCGAGACCTCCGTCTTCGCATGGAACAAGGGCCTCTACAAGAAGGCCGGGCTCGACCCCGAGAAGGCGCCGACGTCATGGGAAGAGATCACCGCCAATGCCGAGAAAATCCGCAAGCTCGGTGGCGATGACTACGGTTTCTATTTCTCGGGCGGTGGCTGTGGCGGCTGCATGATCTTCACCTTCGCGCCCCTCGTTTGGGGTGCGGGCGCGGATATCCTGTCTGAGGATGGAAAGACCGCGGCACTGGATACTCCCCAGATGCGAAAGGCCGTCGACGACTATCGTGCGATCGTCAAGTCGGGCGCCGTACCTGCCAGTGCCGCGACCGATAACGGCGTGGACTTCCTGAAGTTCCTCGGTGGCAAGATCGGCCAGCAGAGCCTTGGTGCGTTTGCCATCGGCACGATGATCACGCAGCATCCGGAGCTCGACTTCGGCGTGACGATGATCCCCGGCGTCGACGGCAAGCCGTTCTCCTTTGCCGGCGGCGACAACATCGTCGTTACCAAGGGCACGCCGCATGTCAGCCAGATCCAGAAGTTCCTGGAGTTCGTCTATTCCGAGGAGGGACAGACGATCATGGCCAAGAATGGCAGCCTGCCGACGCGCACCGATATCGCCGAGCAGGTCCTGAAGGGACAGGATCCGCGCCTGCTCGTGGCCGCCGATGCGATCAAGGTCGCCAAGACGCCCTACACGCTGCAGTTCAACGATCTGATCAACAGTCCGAACAGCCCGTGGTCGCAGTTCATCAATGCCGCGATGTTCGGCGATGACGTCGACGGCGCCTTCGCCAACGGCCAGGCCGACATGCAGTCGATCATCGACAGCGCGCAATGATCTGAGCTTAAGGGTCGGGATCATCAGGCGGTCCCGACCCGACACATCGCAATCGCTCGCCATTTCACAAACTGAACGAGATCAAAGATGACGACTGAAATCATCTCCGTCTCTCCGAAGCGCAGGCGGCGGCGGAGAGGGGGCTGGCGGGGCCTTGCCTATATCGCGCCCGCAATCGCCCTGGTGACCGTGTTCTTCGTGCTGCCGCTCCTCTTCACCGTGTGGATGAGCCTGCACCGCTGGCCGCTCATGGGATCGCCGCGCTGGATCGGCATCGGCAATTACACGCGAATGTTCAACGACCCGCGTTTTTGGACATCGCTTGGCTTCACCGCACAATACACGCTGGTGGTCACGATCGCGATTTTCGCGCTGGCGTTTCCGCTTGCCTTCTTCGTCGACAAGCCGCGCCGCTTTGTGTCGGGCTATCGCACCATCATCTTCCTCCCCGTCGTCATCGGCCTTGCATCGGCATCGCTTCTGTGGGTCTGGCTCGCCAATGTCGATAGCGGCCTGTTCTCGCCCGTCTTCGAAATGCTCGGCCTTACCCAGGGGCGACGCAACCTGCTTGCGACCTTCGACAGCGCCTTCCTGACGATCATCGTCATGGTCGTGTGGAAGGTCGCCGGCTTCACGATGATCATTCTTCTGACCGGGCTGCAGGGCATTCCGTCGGAGCTGACGGAGGCCGCGCGCATCGATGGCGCCGGCGCCTGGCAGCGCTTTCGCCACCTGACGCTGCCCTTGATGCGCAGGACGATGGCGCTCGCGCTCATCCTGTCGGTCACCGGTTCGATCCTCGCCTTCGACCAGTTCTACATCATGACATCAGGTGGACCGCAAAACCGCATGATCTCGATCGTCTACTACATCTTCAACCAGTCCTTCGTGTCGTTCAATCTCGGCTATGGCGCGGCTCTTTCCATCGCGCTGCTCGTCATCCTGGTGGCGCTCAGCATCGTGCAGCTGTGGCTGCTGAAAGTTGGGGAGGATCGTCCATGACCGGCCGCACAGCCCTTCGCGCCCGCCGCAATGCAAGGCGGGCCACGAGCTATCACGTCGCCGGTGCCGCGATCGTCGTGTTCTTCCTGGCGCCGTTTGCGATCATGCTCATGTCCTCGTTCCGCCCGCGCAGCGAAACCGCGCTACCGCCATGGCCGCTCACCGGCATCAGTCAATTCAGCGTCGACGCCTACAGGACGCTCGACACATTCGGTGCCGGCATCTGGCACCACATGTTCAACTCGCTGATCGTGTCCGTCGCGACGGTGGTGCTCACGGTGGCGATCAGCCTGCTCGCCGGCTACGGCTTCTCGCGCTACCGGTTTCCGTTCAAGAACGTGCTGTTCATCCTGATCATCGCGACCTTGATGATCCCGTTCCAGTCGATCCTGACGCCGCTCTTCATCATCCTCTCGCGGCTGGGGCTCAACAATTCGCTGCTCGGACTGACGCTCGTCTACGTCACGTTGCAGCTGCCCTTCTCCGTGTTCATGATGCGCAATGCGTTCGACGCGGTGCCCAAGGAGATCGAGGAAGCCGCCCGCATCGATGGCGCGCGCGATCTCGGCCTGCTTGCCCGCGTGCTGTTTCCGCTGGTGCTGCCGGGTGTCGTCACCGTCGCGATCTTCGCCTTCCTCAATGCCTGGAACGAGTTTTTCGCCGCACTCGTGCTTCTGTCCAGCAACGAGAAATTCACGCTGCCGGTGCTGATGACCGCCGTGCGCTCATCCAGAATGGGCGCCATCGATTGGGGCGCGGTGCAAGCCGGCGTCGTCGTCATGGTCATCCCCTGCCTACTCGTCTTCCTGCTTCTGCAACGCTTCTACATGCGCGGCCTGATGGCCGGCGCCGTCAAGTAATCCAAAGGAGAATTTGAGAAATGACTACCGAAAACAAGAGCCAGTTCCGCCCGGTCGCCGTTCCCGATGTCCAGCTCAACGGCTTCTGGGGCAAGTGGCAGGATGCGGTGTGCGATTCCACGGCGGCGATCCTGCTAGATCGCTGCGAAAAGGCCGGCATGATCCAGGCGATCGACGTCAACCAGCCAAGCCCCGGCGTCGTCATTCCGATCGACGAGAAGTGGACCGGCTCGACGCAGATGTTCTGGGATTCCGATCTCGGCAAGTCGATCGAGACCATCGCCTATTCGCTCTACCGCAAGCCGAATGCCGAGCTTGAGGCGCGCGCCGACGCCATCATCGACATGTATGAAAAGCTGCAGCAGGAAGATGGCTATGTGAACGCCTGGTTCCAGCGCGTGCAGCCCGGCAAGCGCTGGACCAACCTGCGCGATCACCACGAACTCTATTGCGCCGGCCATCTCATGGAAGCTGCCGTTGCCTATTACCAGGCAACCGGCAAGCGCAAGCTGCTCGACATCATGTGCCGCTATGCCGACCACATGATCACGGTCTTCGGCCACGGCGAAGGCCAGATCCCAGGCTATTGCGGCCACCAGGAGGTGGAGCTCGCGCTGGTGAAGATGGCGCGTGTCACCGGCGAGCAGAAGTATCTCGACCTTTCCAAGTTCTTCATCGACGAGCGCGGCAAAGAGCCTCACTTCTTCACCACTGAGGCCATCCGCGGCGGCCGCGATCCGAAGGACTATGTGCACAAGACCTATGAATACAGCCAGGCGCATGAACCCGTGCGCGAGCAGGAGAAGGTCGTCGGCCATGCCGTGCGCGCCATGTACCAGTATTCCGGCATGGCCGACATCGCCACCGAATACCATGACGACACGCTGACCAATGCGCTGGAGACGCTGTGGGACGACCTGACGGTCAAGCAGATGTACGTCACCGGCGGCATCGGCCCGGCGGCGAGCAACGAGGGCTTCACCGACTATTACGACCTGCCCAACGACACCGCCTATGCCGAAACATGCGCCTCCGTCGGCCTCGTCTTCTGGGCAAGCCGCATGCTTGGCCGAGGCCCGAACCGCCGCTATGCCGACGTCATGGAGCAGGCGCTCTATAACGGCGCGCTCACCGGCCTTGCGCTCGACGGCAAGACCTTCTTCTACGACAACCCGCTCGAGAGCACCGGCAAGCATCATCGCTGGGTCTGGCATCGTTGCCCCTGCTGCCCGCCCAACATCGCCCGCCTCGTTGCCTCCGTCGGCTCCTACATGTACGCCGTCGCCGACAACGAGATCGCCGTTCACCTCTATGGTGAAAGCAGCGTCAAGGCGAAGCTCAAGGGCGGCAACGTCAAGCTGACGCAGCACACGGATTATCCGTGGAATGGCGATATCCGCATCGACGTGGATGTCGACGGCACGGCCGAATTCGGCCTCGCGCTGCGCATTCCCGAATGGGCCGAGGGCGCCTCGCTGAAGGTGAATGGCGAGACGGTCAATCTGGCCTCGTCGGTCATCGACGGCTATGCGCGGCTCAACCGCGCCTGGAAGAAGGGTGATGTCATCGCGCTCGATCTTCCGCTGGAGCTTCGCCCGCAATACGCCTCGCCGAAGGTCCGCCAGGACGTCGGCCGTGTCGCGCTCGCTCGCGGCCCGCTGATCTACTGCGTCGAGGAAACCGACAACGGCCACGATCTCAACGCCTTCGTCGTCCCGCAGAAACTCGCCGGTCACCGCACGAAGACGATCGAAGGGCTCAATGGCGCGGTTGCGGTCGAGCTCGACGTCTCCAGGGAAGATGCCAGCGGCTGGAACGGTTCGCTCTATCGCACCCGCCCAGCCGAGCAGGTGCCGGCAACCGTCACGCTCGTGCCCTATCATCTCTGGGACAACCGCGAGCCGGGCGCCATGCTGGTCTGGCTCCAGACCGGGAAGTAGGCCGATGGTCCCGATGGAAACAGCGAGCGTCTCGCTCAAGGACGTGCGAAAATCCTACGGCAGCCTGCCTGTCGTGCACGGCATCGATCTCGACATCAAGGAGGGGGATTTCGTCGTTTTCGTCGGCCCCTCCGGCTGCGGAAAATCGACCCTGCTCAGGATGATCGCCGGTCTCGAGGAGGTGACCGATGGCCAGATCAGCATCAAGGGGCGGGATGTCACCGATCTCGACCCGTCCGATCGCGGCATCGCCATGGTCTTCCAGTCCTACGCGCTTTATCCGCATATGTCGGTGCGCGAAAACCTGGCATTCGGCTTGAAGATGGCGAAGACAGACGCGGCGGAAATCAAGCGCCGCGTCGACGAAGCGGCCGGCATCCTGAAGATCGACCATCTTCTCGATCGCCGTCCGGGCCAGCTCTCCGGCGGCCAGCGGCAGCGCGTGGCCATCGGCCGCGCGATCGTGCGCGAGCCCGATGTCTTCCTGTTTGACGAGCCGCTGTCGAACCTCGACGCGGAGCTGCGCGTCTCGATGCGTATCGAGATCGCCAGGCTCCATCGCGAGCTCGGCAACACCATGATCTATGTGACGCACGACCAGACCGAGGCGATGACGCTGGCCGACCAGATCGTCGTGCTTCGAAACGGGAGGGTCGAGCAATCGGGATCGCCACGGGAGATCTACGAAAACCCGTCCAACATGTTCGTCGCCGGCTTCATCGGCTCGCCACGGATGAATTTCCTGAAGGCGGTCGCCCAGGGGAGCGGACGTTTCAACATCGCAGCGAAAAGCTTCGAGGATAAGGGGCGGCCGGCGAGCCTTCAGCGTGGGACGGAGTTCATGATCGGCATACGGCCGGAGCATATCGTGATCGGCGAGGTCGGCGATCGGTCGATCGCCGCGCGCGTCGAGTTCTTCGAATATCTCGGCGGCACGCGATACATCTATTGTGCGCTCGAAGACGGGCAGAACCTCGTCGTCGAGCAGAGGGCCGGGCTGGATATTGAGCCGGGCGCGGTGATTGCACTCGATCTGTCGTCCAGCCAGCGTCTGTTCTTCGATGCCGAGGGAGGGCGGTTGCGCGCTTAAAGAGCTCGGGCGAGCGGGAACAGCTTCCCTCGAAAAAGGAGCACGATCGTTCCCGCCGCCAACAGGGCGATTGCTGCGGTCACCAGCCAGAGCAAGGGCATGGCGAGTGTCGACAGGATGCCCTGTTCGCCGCGGTCGACCATGCGGATCAGATCGGTGGCGAGCGCGGTCAGACCGAAGGAAAAGGCCCAATAGGACGCCGCGAATGGTTGCTTCATGACCCATGGAAGAAGGCGAAGCGCCAGAAGCAGCTGCAGCATGGCGTAGCCCACCATGGCATGGGCCAGCAGATCCGGCGCTCCGTTCGTCACGCTCAGATAGGCGGCAGCGCCGACTGCTGGCGGTGCGAGCTGGATGCCGATCGTCGGACGCAGGGGCTCGGCCAGTTCCGCTGCATTCAAGAGCCGGTTCAGGATGACGGATTCCATCGCCAGCCACGAGAAGAAACCCGCACCGAAAGCCAGTTGCGCCAGATCGGAATAGCCGAGTGCCGCGCCGACGATTGCCGCGACATAGCATCCGGCAACCGTCGGGAGATACAAGACCGGCGTCGTCGTGGTCGGATCGCGTCCGCCCTGCCACAAGGCACCCGTCCGCCATATCGCGAAGACGAGTGTCCAGAGCAGGCCGATCCAATAGAATGCCAGCGCCAGCGCGCCGGAAAACGGCGCGACCATCGCTGCGCAAAGCATGGTGGCGACGCCGATGAGGCCGATGAAGCAGCACTGCACGGGATGCACGATCTCCTTGCGCGCTTCCTCCGCGAAGAGGATCCACTTCAATCCATAGAGACAAACGAGCACGAACCAGACAACAAGCGCGAGAAGCGCAATGCCATCTCCGACAGTGGTAGGAAGCGCGAAATGACCGGCCGCTGCCCGCCAGGCGTTGGAAAGGCCCGCTATGCCGAGCACGATGCCGAAGGCCGATGCAGGAACGACAGGCAGTCGCTTTCGACCGGCTGCGGACGACTCGTCGAGTTGCGATTGCGTTGCGGTCATGGGGGCTCCGACGCTGGAAACGAATGGCTGCGAATGCGATCTTGCGTAAGATGATGCCCTCGCCGCTGTTCCGGCTTTGGCCAACGCATAAAGAGCCTGTTGCATCGGTATTGCAACAAACGGCGCGGCGAATTCGTCAGAATTCCTCATGCGCGACCGCCCGCGACGGCGTCCATGCGCGCAAGCCTGCTAGTCGAGCATGACCATATGCGCCGGAAGCTGCTCCTCGAAAAACTTCGAGAACGTCGCGATACGCGGCGGAAGCGTCTGGTAGGGCGGGTAGTAGAGCGTCAGCCAAAGCTCCTGCGGCGCCCAGCCCGGCAGCACGTGAACCAGCCGGCCGGTGCGGATATGCTCGGCGATGTGAAAGCCCGGCAGCATGGCGACGCCGACCCCATCGGCCGCCATATCCGCGAGCACTTCGCCATTGTTGGCGCTGAACGCGCGTCCAGCCGCGATCGAGATGCTCGATCCGCCGTCCGAAAGGGCCCAGTTCTCACGCCGGCTCTCGCCGCTGTAGGCGAGGCAATCGTCGGGCGTCAGTTCGTTGGGATGCTGCATCTCCGTGAAGCGGCTGCCCGGCGCCGCAACCAGGATCCTCGGCACCGCCCGGATCTTGCGCCAGATGGTGAATTTGTCCGAAGGCGCGGATGAAATGCGGATCGCGAGGTCGTAGTCGTCGTCGATGATGTTGACCAAGCCGTCCGACAGCGAAACCTCGAAGCTCATCTTCGGATAGCGCTCCCGGAAGCCCGACAGAATCGGCGTGAGGATCGTCTTGCCAAGCCAGGTCGGCGCGCTGATCCGCAGCCGCCCCTGGTCGGACTTGTGCGCGTTCTTGACGTCCTTGCGCGCGTTCTCAAGCGCTTCGACAGCCGGCTGGATCTGCGCCGCGAAGACGGCGCCATCAGTGGTCAGCGACACCTGGCGCGTCGTGCGCACGAAAAGCTGAACGCCGAGATCGTCCTCGAGTGCCGCGATCGCACGGGTGACGGCCGCGGGTGTCATGTCGAGCTCGCGGGCGACCTGGGCGAAGTTGCGCTTTTCGGCGGCGAGCAGGAAGGTTTTCAGGGCTTTATAGTCGTTCATCTCAATTATTTCAAAAATCGCAATTCATTCGAGAGGAATATTGCAATTCCGCAATGCAATCAACCCGGTTACATCTCTGGTCATCGAAACGGCAACGCCCACAGAGAAAGGCAACGGCCATGATCAAGGAAATCAAGGGACTGCACCACGTCACTTCGATGGCGTCGGATGCCCAGCAAAACAACCGGTTCTTCACCAACGCACTTGGCCTGCGCCGCGTGAAGAAGACCGTCAACTTCGACGACCCGAGCGTCTACCACCTCTACTACGGCGATGAAAACGGCACGCCCGGCACGGTCATGACCTACTTTCCTTTCCCGCACATGATGACCGGCCGCCCCGGCGTCGGTGAAGTCAGCGAGACGCAGTTCTCCATCCCGAAGGGATCGCTGGCTTTCTGGAAAGACCGCCTGACGGCCCAGGGTGTGGTCGGTCTGAAGACCGACACTGTCTTCGGCGCCAACCGCCTGCGCTTCGCCGGCCCTGATGGCGACGGACTGGCGCTGATCGAAACCGCCGAAGACGTCCGCGCCCCATGGCTCGCCGAAGGCATCTCGGAAGACAATGCGATCCGCGGCTTCTCCGGTGCGCGCTTCGACCTGCACGACACCGCCGCCACATCGGAACTGCTGCAGTTCATGGGCTATGAGCGTGCCGAGGTCGAAGGTGATGTAACGCGGTTCATCATTCCCGGTGGCAATGGTGCCGACACCATCGACATCGCGTCGCTGCCGAAAACGCCGTTTGCCCGCCAGGGCGCCGGTTCTGTCCACCACATCGCCTTTGCCGTCGAGAACCGCGAAAAGCAGCTCGAAGTGCGCAAGGCACTGATGGACACGGGCTACCAGGTGACGCCGGTTATCGACCGCGATTACTTCTGGGCGATCTACTTCAGAACGCCGGGTGGAATCCTGTTCGAAATCGCAACCAACGAACCCGGTTTCGATCGCGACGAAGATACCGCTCACCTCGGCGAAGCCTTGAAGCTGCCGACCCGGTATGAAGCCTATCGCGGCCAGATCGAAGAGAACCTCGTTCCGCTCGCAGCATAACCCCGCACGGCAAACTGCCGTGCACCCCTAACGCCAACAATTTCCGCCTTCGAACGGCTGCCTGAGGCAGGCAGCCGACCGCCGGAGGCATCCCAATCCTTAACCGCCAAATTGGCAATCAAAATCTAAACGGAGAAATCAAATGTCCAAGCTCGAAGTCCTGACCCCTGCAAACAGCCAGCTCATCTTCATCGACCAGCAGCCGCAGATGGCTTTCGGTGTCCAGTCGATTGACCGCCAGACGCTGAAGAACAATGTCGTCGGTCTCGCCAAGGCTGCCAAGATCTTCAACATCCCGACCACGATTACGACGGTCGAGACGGAAAGCTTCTCCGGCAACACCTTCCCGGAACTGCTCGGCGTGTTCCCTGAGAACGACATTCTGGAACGCACGTCGATGAACTCGTGGGACGACCAGAACGTTCGTGATGCCCTTGCCAAGAACGCCGCCGGCGGCCGCAAGAAGATCGTCGTCTCCGGCCTCTGGACGGAAGTGTGCAACACCACCTTCGCGCTCTCCGCCCTCCATGATGTCCCCGACTACGAAATCTATATGGTCGCCGATGCATCCGGCGGCACCTCGGTCGACGCCCACAAGTATGCGATGGACCGCATGGTACAGGCCGGCGTCATCCCCGTGACCTGGCAGCAGGTCATGCTCGAATGGCAGCGCGACTGGGCCCGCAAGGAAACCTACAACGCCGTCACCTCGCTGGTGAAGGAACATTCCGGCGCCTACGGCATGGGCATCGACTATGCGGTCACGCATGTCCACGGCGGTGCCGAGCGCGTCAGCCACGGCAAGCGCATCGGCCCGAACCCAGCCAAGTAATCACCCGTGACCGCCGCTTCCGCAGGATCGAATGTTCCAGATGCGGAAGCGGCTTTCATCTAGAGTCGAGGATGGCCCCATGAAACTCTACCTTCTTTCCATCGGCGCAGGTCTTCTGGTCGGTATCGTCTACAGCCTGCTCAATGTTCGCTCTCCCGCGCCACCGATCGTGGCTCTTGTCGGCCTGCTCGGCATTCTGGTCGGCGAGCAGCTCATCCCCTTCGCCAAGACACTGATCGCCAGGGAGCCGGCGGCCGTCTCCTGGATCAACCAGATCAAGCCGCACATGTTCGGCCATATGCCGAAGGGCGAGAGCCGCAATGACGTCGTCGTGTCTCGCCAGGATCAGCACAAGTCTGATAGCTGACACCGCAAGAGGAGATTCGCTTGCGGTGGGGCCGACGCCCGGTCAATCCGGCGCAAAGCGTTGAAATCAATCTTAATAATGAAGCCAGGAGCATTTCCCATGTTCGCCGACCTCATCCTTCACCACGGTTTGATCACCACGCTCGATCGCACCAATCCAACCGCCAGCGCCGTCGCCATCAAGGACGGCGCCTTTCTCGAAGTCGGCACCGATGCCGAGATCATGGCGCTCGCCGGCCCGGATACCAAGATCGTCGACCTCAAGGGCAAGCGCGTCCTGCCCGGCCTGATCGACAACCATACCCACGTCGTGCGCGGCGGCCTGAACTACAACATGGAACTGCGCTGGGACGGCGTCCGTTCGCTCGCGGATGCGATGGACATGCTGAAGCGCCAGGTGGCGATCACGCCGGCCCCGCAATGGGTTCGCGTCGTCGGCGGCTTCACCGAACACCAGTTCGCCGAAAAGCGCCTGCCGACGATCGAGGAGATCAATGCGGTTGCACCGGATACCCCCGTCTTCCTGCTTCATCTCTATGACCGCGCGCTTTTGAACGGTGCAGCGCTCCGCGCCGTCGGTTACACCCGCGATACGCCCAACCCGCCCGGCGGCGAGATCACCCGCGACGCCAACGGCAACCCGACGGGCATGTTGCTTGCCAAGCCGAACGCCGGCATTCTCTACTCGACGCTCGCCAAGGGCCCGAAGCTGCCCTTCGATTACCAGGTCAATTCCACCCGCCACTTCATGCGCGAGCTCAATCGTCTCGGCGTTACCGGTGTAATCGATGCAGGCGGCGGCAACCAGAACTATCCCGATGACTACGAGGTCATCCAGAAGCTCTCCGACGAAAACCAACTCACCGTTCGACTAGCCTATAACCTTTTCACGCAGAAGCCGAAGGCCGAGAAAGAGGATTTTCTCAACTGGACGTCTTCGGTCAAGTACAAGCAGGGCAACGACTACTTCCGCCACAACGGCGCCGGCGAGATGCTGGTCTTCTCCGCCGCCGACTTCGAGGACTTCCGCCAGCCGCGCCCGGAAATGGCGCCGGAGATGGAAGGCGAACTCGAGGAAGTCGTGCGGGTTCTGGCCGAAAACCGGTGGCCCTGGCGCATGCATGCTACCTATGACGAAACCATCTCGCGTTCGCTCGATGTCTTCGAGAAGGTCAACAAGGATATTCCGCTCGAGGGCCTCAACTGGTTCTTCGACCACGCCGAGACCATCTCGGAGCGTTCGATCGACCGGATCGCGGCGCTCGGCGGCGGCATCGCCACACAGCATCGCATGGCTTATCAGGGCGAATACTTCGTCGAGCGCTACGGCCACGGCGTTGCCGAAGCCACGCCGCCGATCAAGCGCATGCTCGACAAGGGCGTCAATGTCTCGGCCGGCACCGACGCCACCCGCGTCGCCTCCTATAATCCATGGGTGTCGCTCTCCTGGATGGTCACGGGCAAGACGGTCGGTGGCATGCAGCTTTATCCGCGCGCCAATTGCCTCGACCGCGAGACCGCATTGCGCATGTGGACGGAGAAGGTCACCTGGTTCTCCAACGAAGAAGGCAAGAAGGGCCGCATCGAGAAGGGCCAGTTCGCCGATCTCGTGGTCCCCAGCAAAGACTTCTTCGCCTGCGCCGAGGACGAGATCTCGTTCCTCACCTCCGATCTCACGATGGTCGGCGGCAAGATTGTCTACGGCTCGGGTGACTTCGCCATATACGACGAAAGCAACATCCCGCCCGCCATGCCGGACTGGTCTCCGGTGCGCAAGTTCGGCGGCTACGCCGCCTGGGGCGAGCCCGATGGCGCCGGTGCCCGCTCGCTGCGCCGCACGGCCATTTCGACCTGCGGTTGCGCCAGCGATTGCGGCGTCCACGGCCACGACCACGCCGGTGCCTGGACCTCGAAGCTACCGATTGCCGATCTCAAGGGCTTCTTCGGCGCACTCGGTTGCTCCTGCTGGGCAGTTTGAGGCTGACGCGATAATCGAACGACGTATCGGCCTGGGCAGCGGGAGACCGCTGCCCAGGCTTGTTTTGCAGGAGTGGAAGGCTCCGCTGAATAATTGCAGATAACGCAATTAAATCGAAACTATTGATGCAATTGTTGGCAGCAATGGTTCCCGTCAATATGGCTCCATTAGACGAACACAGCGCCGCTCGAACCGACCGGCCAAGATCGCAGGAGCAACGATGACCAGCCACTCACCTTCAACACAGCGCAGGCTTCTAGCCGACATCGTATCGGCGCCTGCCGTGCGAACGGCCGCGTTGATTGCGCTTTGCGCCGCCTATATCCAGGGCCCGCTCACCAAGATTTTCGATTTCGGCGGTGCGATCGCCGAGATGGAGCATTTCGGCCTCTCCCCGGCACCCGTCTTCTCCGTCGTCGTCATTGCATTCGAGCTGACCGCCTCGGCCATGGTGGTGTCGGGCAAGCTGCGCTGGCTGGGCGCTCTCGCGCTCGCCGGCTTCACTGTTCTCGCGACCTTCATCGCGCTTCGTTTCTGGGAACTGCCCGCCGGCATGGAGCGGATGATGGCGACCAACGCCTTCTTCGAACATCTCGGCCTCGCGGGCGCCTTCATCCTCGTCACCATTTTCGACATCACCAAGGGAGCTGAAAAATGAGCACCGCAAAATCCTCCGGGGGCAGCTTCGCTCCACTCGCTCAACCCGTCTTCGCCGTCCTCTGGGCGGCCACCGTTCTCGGCAATACCGGCAGCTTCATGCGCGATGTCGCGAGCTCCTGGCTGATGACCGATCTCTCGGCCTCGCCGGCCGCAGTCGCCATGGTTCAGGCGGCGGGCACGCTGCCGATCTTTCTTCTCGCCATTCCGGCCGGCGTACTGACCGATATTCTCGATCGCCGCAAGTTCCTGATTGCAGTGCAGCTGCTGCTCGCCTCCGTCAGCATCAGCCTCATGGTTCTCGCCCAGACGGGCATGCTCTCGGTCAGCGCTCTGATCGGTCTCACCTTCCTCGGCGGCATCGGCGCAGCACTCATGGGGCCGACCTGGCAGGCGATCGTGCCTGAGCTCGTCAAGCGCGAGGACGTCAAGAGCGCGGTGGCGCTGAATTCGCTCGGCATCAATATAGCCCGTTCGATCGGCCCGGCGGCCGGCGGTCTTCTGCTTGCGGCGTTCGGCGCGGGTCTCACCTATGGTGCCGACGTTGCGAGCTATATCATCGTCATCGCAGCACTTGTCTGGTGGCCGCGTGCCAAGAACGCCAATGATGCCCTGCAGGAGAATTTCCTCGGCGCCTTCCGGGCGGGCCTTCGCTACACCCGTGCCAGCCGCCCGCTGCATGTCGTGCTTCTGCGCGCCGCGATCTTCTTCGCCTTCGCCAGTGCCGTCTGGGCCCTGCTGCCGCTCGTCGCCCGCCAGCTTCTCGGCGGTGATGCAAGCTTCTACGGTATCCTGCTCGGTGCGGTTGGCGCTGGTGCGATTGCCGGAGCGCTCGTCATGCCGAAGCTGCGTGAACGCTTCAGCGCCGATGGTCTCCTGCTCGGTGCGGCCATCATCACCGCTGTCGTCATGGCTATCCTGTCGCTTGCTCCGCCGAAGGCTGTTGCCATCGTCGCTCTGCTCTTCCTCGGCGGCGCATGGATCACCGCTCTGACGACGCTCAATGGTGCGGCTCAGGCTGTCCTTCCGAACTGGGTGCGCGGTCGCGGTCTTGCTGTCTACCTCACCGTCTTCAATGGCGCGATGACGGCTGGCAGCCTTGGCTGGGGTGCAGTCGGTACGGCCGTCGGAATTCAGGCTACGCTCATTATCGGTGCTGTCGGCCTTCTTGTTGCCGGTCTCATCATGCACCGTGTGAAACTGCCTGCCGGCGATACCGATCTGGTTCCGTCGAGCCACTGGCCGGAACCGCTTGTCGCCGAGCCTGTCGCCCACGATCGTGGACCGGTCCTCATCCTGATCGAGTACAACGTCGAAAAGCACAACCGTTCGGCCTTCCTTCGTGCGCTGAACGACATGTCGAACGAACGCCGCCGCGATGGCGCCTATGGCTGGGGCGTGACGGAAGACTCTGCGGATCCGCAGAAGATCGTCGAGTGGTTCATGGTGGAAAGCTGGGCAGAGCATCTTCGGCAGCACAAGAGGGTATCGAACGCCGATGCCGATCTGCAAGGGAAGGTGCTTGCCTACCACTCGGGCCCGGAGAAGCCCGTCGTCCGGCACTTCCTGACGATCAACCGCCCAGGCAAGGCCTGAAAGTCTGGACATAGAAGGGGGCTGGGAGGTCCCCTTCATTTGTCATAACAGCCGGGGTCTTCCTCGCTTCTTTCGTCAGCGCAGTCGCGTCAGATCGACCGGGCGGTTATTGATGATGGCCTCCATCGAGAAGAAGCCTGTCACCGTAGCGAGATCGAAATTCGTGATGAGCTTCTGGTAGAAGGCGTCGTAGCCGGACATGCCTTTTGTTACGACCTTGATCAAGTAATCCCAGTCGCCGCCGATGCGATAGAAGTCGATCACCTCGGGTAACCGTTCGACGTGTGCCCGAAAACCCTCGCTCCATTCCTTCGAATGATGGCGCGTGCGGATCATGACGAAGACTGTTAGATCGAAACCCAGCGCCTTGAGGTCGATGTCGCTATGCGATCCCCTGATAAGGCCAAGGGAATGCAACCGTTGTAGCCGACGCCAGCAGGCGTTTTGTGATAGGCCGATCTTTTCAGCCAGGTCGCGCTGCGACAAGGTCGCGTCATTCTGCATTGCGCTGAGAATCTTCATGTCAAACGCATCGATTTTAGCGGTAGAATCGTTCATTTGACACGCCTCGCAATCGATGTTGGAATGGTTTACTCGAACTTGTGAGAGACGGCACGATATCTGTCAATGCTCACAGTGCACGTGCTTCAAAGACAGGCGGAACTTCCGGCTGATTGCCCTTTGAAGCCAAGGGTGGGGACGGCTCAGGCCGCAGATTGGGCGTTCGGCGCTCGCTGTGCCCAGGATGAAAATCAAAATGCCTGTCAAACAAGCGTTATGAAAATTAATTTCACAGTTCCAACTTTTTCCGTGTTTCGTGTTGACGAGATCGAATTTTTGTCTCAACTTGACGAAAATAAATTACGTAAATGGGAACGAGAGCAGCATGAAAGTGGGAATTATCGGGCTAGGTTTCCGGCTCGGCTATCTGGGCTACGTCTTCAAGTCGATTGATGAAAGCTTCGAGATCGTCGGCTATGTCGATCCCGAGCCCGCGGGCCTGCCGGGTCTCGTCGAAAAGGGCGTTTCCGTCGGCAAATCCTATGCGACGCCGCAGGAGCTGATCGCCAACGAAAAGCTCGATCTCCTGATGATCGGCTCGCCCAATCTCTTCCATCTCGAGCATATCCGCATCGGCCTGGAAGCCGGTCTGAAGGTGTTCTGCGAAAAGCCGATCGTCACTACGATCGCCGAAAGCATCGAGCTTGCGCGTCTGATGGCCAAGTTCGGTCACGAGCGGCTGATGGTCGGCCTCGTGCTGCGTTACTCGCCGCTTTATCGCGACCTGCAGGCGGTCCAGGCTGCCGGCAATCTCGGTCAGATCGTCTCGATCGAGGCGTCCGAGCATATCGAACCCTATCACGGCGCATTCTTCATGCGCGACTGGCGCCGCTACGAGCGTTATTCGGGCAGTTTCATGCTGGAGAAGTGCTGCCACGATCTCGACCTTTATAATGGCATCGCCGGCGCGCGGCCCGAGCGGGTCGCGAGCTTCGGCGGCCGCAAGAGCTTTACGCCGGCAAACGATCCCGCTCGCGAAGGAATCAATGACCTCGAGCTGTTCCATCGCAAGCCGAGTGGCTGGAAGGGCACCGACAAGGTGTTCGACAGCGATGCCGATATCATCGACTACCAGGTCGCCATCGTCGAATATGCCAATGGCGTGGGCATGAACTTCCATACCAACCTCAACGTTCCTGACCAGTTCCGCCGCTTTGCGATCATGGGCTCGCGCGGGATGGCCGAGGGCGACTTCGTGCGCGGCTATCTCGATGTGCATGAGCAGCTGACCGGCAAGAAGGTCGTTGAGAACAAATACGCGGCCACCGAACTCTCGCAGCACTATGGTGCCGACGAACAGATGGCGGCCGACATTCTCGACAGCGTTCGCACCGGTACGGTGCTGCCCGTCTCGACCCTGAATGCCCTTGAAGCCGGTATTCTGGCACTCTCCATGGACGAGGCCCGCATCAAGAAGACGGTTGTCGACCTGCGTCCGGTATGGGACAAGTTCGACGAGGCGCTCCACGCCAGAGCGGCTTGAGGAGGGCGGCAGGATGAACGTTCAAAGAAGCAACCTCATCTTCGCCTGGATCCTTCTCCTTCCGGCAGTCCTCTATGTTGCGGTCATCGTCGCTTACCCGCTCGTCGATACGTTCATTCTGTCCTTCACCGATGCGTCGCTCAGAAAAGTGACCAATTGGGTGGGCTGGGCGAACTATGAGAAGATCTTCAACGCGACCTTCGCAGACGTGATCGTCCGCACCTTCATCTGGACCTTCTTCTCGGTCTCGCTGAAGATGATCATCGGCACCTTCGGCGCATCGCTGCTGAACAGCGCGGTGCCCGGTCGCTCACTGTTTCGTCTGCTGACCATGCCGCCATGGGTGGTGCCGATGGCGATCGGCATCTTCATGTGGGGCTGGATGTATAACGGCCAGTTCGGGATGATCTCGGGCATGCTGCAGCGCATCGGCTTCGTGGACGGCCCGGTGGCCTTTCTCGCCTATGGCAACACGGCATTCTGGGCAACGATCATCACCGACGTGTGGATCGGCGTGCCGATGGTCACCATCTATTTCCTGGCAGCCATCCAGTCGATACCGAAGGATCTCTACGAGGCGGCCTGGACGGATGGCGCGGGGCGTTTCTATCGCTTCCGCCGCATCACCTTGCCGCTGATGGTGCCGTCGATCATCACAATGTCGATGCTATCGCTCATTGCCACGTTCAACTCCTTCGATATCATCTGGATCCTGACGCAGGGCGGCCCCAGCGGACAGACCACGACGATGATCATCGATACCTACCAGACGGCCATCGGCTCGAAGAAATATGGTGAGGGTGCGGCCCGCGCGGTGCTGATCTGCATCTTCCTCTCGGCATTCTGCTTTGCCTATTTCCGTGTCACCCGTCGGCTCAACCCGGAGAAGCGCGCATGAAGAACGCGGCCATGATCGATCGCTACAGCTGGTGGGAAATCCTGCTGATCTACCTTGGTGTCTTGGTGTTCCTCACCTTCGTGCTGGCGCCCTTCGTCGAAGGCTTCCTGGTGTCGCTGAAGCCGCTCAGCCAGCTATTCTCGTCGCCGTACCGCTTTTGGCCGGAGAACGGCTCGTTCGAGGCCTATCGCACCATGTGGATCAGCGTTCCGGGCTTCGGGCGCTATATCTTCAACTCATTCTTCATCTCGATTATCGTCACCGTGATCGTGCTGGCGCTCGTCATCCCGGCCTCCTACGCCTTCGCGAAGTTCGAATTTCGCGGCATGGGCCTGCTGCTTGGCGCGTTCCTGACGGTCAACATGTTCTCTGGCGCCGTGCTGCTCATTCCGCTTTTCCGACTGATGCGCACGCTCGGCGTGCTCAACACCTATTTCGCGATGATCGTGCCTGGCGTGGCGTTCCTCATTCCTTCGGCGATCTGGCTGCTGCGGACCTACATGATCCGCATCCCGCAGGAGCTGAACGAGGCCGCCTATATGGATGGAGCCAGTCACTTCTATACGTTGCGCCGCGTGATCCTGCCGATTGCCATGCCGGGGATCATCGTCGTCGCCATCACCACTTTCATCGGCGCCTACGCGCAGCAATTCATCTTCGCGCTGACCTTCAACTCGAAGACCGAATACATGCCGTTGCCGGTGGGGCTCTTTGCTTACTTCGGTAAGCAGGAGGTTATCTGGAACGAGCTGATGGCAGCCTCCTTCGTCGGCATTCTGCCCGCGATGGTCATCATCTTCTTCCTGCAACGATATCTCGTCGGCGGTCTGACTGCCGGTGCGGTAAAACAATAACAAGTGAACAGCTAACTAACGGGAGTATTGACGTGAGCATCGCTTTCAAAACTAGCCTTATGGCACTGGCCTTGCTCGGCTCGACGGCGCTTGGCGCCATGACGGCCGAAGCTGCCGACAAGGAAATCAGCTGGATCTATTGCGGCGACAAGATCGACCCGATCCACGAGAAGTACATCAAGGAATGGGAAGGCAAGAATCCCGGCTGGAAGGTTGCGCCTGAAGTCGTTGGCTGGGCACAGTGCCAGGACAAGGCAACCACGCTCGCCGCCGCCGGCACGCCAGTCGCGATGGCTTACGTCGGCTCGCGCACGCTCAAGGAATTCGCCCAGAACGACCTGATCGTTCCGGTTCCAATGACCGACGACGAGAAGAAGGGTTACTACCCGCATATCGTCGACACGGTAACCTTCGAGGGCAACCAGTGGGGCGTGCCGATCGCATTCTCCACCAAGGCGCTCTACTGGAACAAGGATCTGTTCAAGCAGGCCGGCCTCGACCCCGAGAAGCCACCGACAACCTGGGCTGAAGAAATCGCTGCTGCAAAGACCATCAAGGAAAAGACGGGCATCCCGGGCTACGGCCTGTCCGCCAAGACCTTCGACAACACTATGCACCAGTTCATGCACTGGGTTTACACCAACAACGCGACCGTCATCGACGCCGATGGCAAGATCACGCTGGATAGCCCCGGTGTTCTGGCCGCTCTCCAGGCCTACAAGGACATCACGCCTTACTCCGAAGAAGGCCCGACCGCTTACGAGCAGAACGAAGTTCGTGCGATCTTCCTCGACGGCAAGGTCGGCATGATCCAGGCGGGTTCCGGCGCTGCCGCCCGCCTCAAGGACACGAAGATCAACTGGGGTGTGACGACGCTGCCGCTCGGTCCGGACGCCAAGGGCCCAGGCACGCTGCTCATCACCGACAGCCTGGCGATCTTCAAGGGTTCTGGTGTCGAGGACAAGGCGATCGAGTTCGCCAAGTACATCACCTCTCCCGAGCCGCAGGGCGAATACGAACTCCAGGGCGGCGCTGGCCTTACACCTCTGCGTCCGTCGGCAAAGGTCGATGAATTCATCAAGGCCGATGCTTCCTGGAAGCCGTTCATCGACGGTATCGCCTATGGTGGTCCCGAGCCGCTCTTCACCGATTACAAGGGTTTCCAGAACTCCATGATCGAAATGGTCCAGTCCGTCGTGACAGGCAAGGCCGAACCGGCTGACGCCATCAAGAAGGCCGCTGGCGAGATCGAAGCGTTCAAGTAAGC
>NZ_DDHH01000211.1:27593-27771 GCF_002338015.1 Rhizobium sp. UBA1881 | reverse complement strand
CGCAGGAATGAGGGCGGAGAGGCGCCCCCCCCCAGAACGAAAAAAAGGCGGCGCCACCGGCACCGCCCTTTCCTCATTCAACTACCCGCAAAACCTTAAGCGGCTGCGAGCTGCAGTTCCTTGGTGACCATGGCGCGCAGCGTGCCGAGGTCCTTGGCGAAGGCGCGGATGCCTTCGG
>NZ_DDHH01000211.1:0-27322 GCF_002338015.1 Rhizobium sp. UBA1881 | reverse complement strand
CGAAGGCGCGGATGCCTTCGGCGAGCTTTTCGGTCGCCATGGCGTCTTCGTTCATCATCCAGCGGAAGGTCTTCTCGTCGACGGCGATCTTGGAGATCGGCTTGGCACCCTCGGGCGACAGCTTGCGCTCGAGCTTGCCCTGGTCGTTGGAGAGTTCGTCGAGCAGGTTCGGCGCGATCGTCAGGCGGTCGCAACCGGCCAGTGCTTCGATCTCGCCGGCGCTGCGGAACGAGGCGCCCATGACGATCGTCTTGATGTCGTTGGCCTTGTAATAGTTGTAGATCTCGCGGACGGAGATGACGCCCGGATCTTCCTCAGGCGTGAAGTCCTTGCCGGTCGACTTCTTGTACCAGTCGAGGATACGGCCGACGAAGGGCGAGATGAGGAACGCCTTGGCGTCGGCGCAAGCGATCGCCTGGGCCTGCGAGAAGAGCAGCGTCAGATTGCAGTCGATGCCTTCCTTCTGCAGGATTTCGGCGGCGCGAATGCCTTCCCAGGTGGAAGCGAGCTTGATCAGGATGCGATCCTTCTCGATGCCGCGTTCCTTGTAGCCGGCGATGATGCCGTGAGCCTTTTCAACCGACGCCTTGGTGTCGAAGGAAAGGTCGGCGTCGACTTCGGTCGACACGCGGCCGGGAACGAGCTTGGAGAGCGCTGCACCGACGGAAACGGCGAGACGGTCGGCAACGGCGGAAGCAACGGCTTCAGAATTGCCGCCCTGCTTCTTGCCCCAGGAAACGGCTTCCTTGATCGCGTCGGCGAACATCGGCGTGCCGAGTGCCTTCAAAACGATGCTCGGGTTGGTCGTGCAATCGACCGGCTTCAGGCGGGCAACGGCTTCAATGTCACCGGTGTCGGCGACGACGGTGGTGATCTCGCGGAGTTGGTCAAGCTTGGATGTCATGGTCACGTGTCCTTTTGACTTGAGCTGCGAGCCGGAGCACTTGAGGCCCGGCGAATGAGGTGATCTACGGATTGCCCGTACTGTCTTTGAAGTCGCTGTCTGTGAAATCGTGCCCGCGCGTTCGGCTTACATCATAAACGTCGGCGAGTACCCCATCGTTCCCGTCTCGGGCTGCCGCAACGAAGACGTCCAAGGGCAATCCAGCCCCGGCGCAAGACCGCTGCGATTTGCCATATGCCCGCACAGTGCCTCCTACAATGGACGGAACGACCAGTTACCAAGACTATCGCTATTCCAGGGCCATTATGTCAAGGACATTTGTGTATTTCAATTGACATAAGTGTCACACCGGTCATTATCGCGGCGACAAACCATGCCCTGTCTCGAGCAGGATCTAGGGCGCCTTTGCTTTTGGAGGAGATGTGGTCAAGCTAAAACGCGGCACGCACACCGCCTATTCGGAAGCCTCCTCGCTCAGACTGCGCGCTGCCTGGCTCTATTATAACCAGGGATTGACGCAAAAAGATGTCGCCGAGCAGCTCGGCATCAGCCGCACGACCGTCATTCGGCTGCTCGACGAGGCGATGAAGCGCAGCGAGGTGCAGATCTGGATCAACGATTCGATCGGCGATTGCGTCGAACTATCGGTGAAGCTGGAACGCGCCTACGGCCTGGACGAGGCGATCGTGGTGCCCGCCCCCGTCACTTCCGATCCGAATGCGCTGGCCAAGAGCGTCGGCCTGGCGCTCGGCCAGTTTCTGTCCGAAGCGATCCCCGACAATTACACGATCGGCGTCGGCTGGGGCCGCACCATGACGGCCTCGCTGTCGAGCTTCCGTCCGCCGCGGCGCGACAATTGCAAGGTCGTCTCGCTGCTCGGCGGCATCGTCGCGGTCCACCAGACCAACCCGATCGATTACACCTGGCGGCTCGCAAGCCAGCTCGGCGCCGAATGCTACATGTTCCTCGCGCCGCTCCTGGTCGATTCCACCGAGACCAAGCGCAACCTCATCGAAAAGTGCGGCCTCGACACCATCTACCGGCTCGCCGAGACGCTTGATCTCGCCATCGTCAGCTGCGGCGATATCGGCCCGCATTCGACCTCGCTGTCGGAGGGATGGATCTCCAAGGACGAGCTGCAGGAGCTGATCGATGCCGGCTGTGTCTGCGACACCATGTTCAATTTCCTCGACAAGGACGGTAACACGGTCGATCACTCGATCAACAGCCGGGTCATGTCCGTCGATCTCGATACACTGAAGAAGGCCAAGCACATCGTGCTCTCCTCCGGCGGCGCCCACCGGGCGGTTGCCATCAGCGCCACCATCAAGCGGATCGGCTGCAACACGCTGATCACAGACGAGAGCGCCGCTCGCGCCCTGATCGAGCTCGCCGAAGCCGCCTGACGCATCGGGCGCATCGGGCGCATCGGCGACATATGGCATCATCCAGACGCCGGTCATTTGCGTAGACGCTGCATGACCAAAGCCGCAGACAATGCCTCCACCGACCACGCGGAAAGCCCAACCGGCAGGTTTATCCTGGCCGGCCTCTACATGATCGCCGGCTGGGCGCACCTGCTCTTCCCAGCCGCGTTCCTGTCGATCACCCCGGATTGGGTTCCCTTCCCGGCCGTGGTGATCGCGTTCACCGGCCTGTGCGAAATTGCCGGCGCGATCGGCCTGACGACTGAACGGTTACGCCGCTCGGCCGGTATCTGCCTGGCGCTTTATGCCGTCTGTGTGTTCCCGGCCAACATCAAGCACGCCATCGACGATCTCGGCTCGACCACGGCCGCCTTGGGCTGGTGGTATCATCTGCCGCGCCTCGCCCTGCAGCCGGTCATCGTCTGGTGGGCACTGCTTGCCGGCAAGGTGACGCGCTGGCCATTGCCGGCGTCGCACTGAGCTCGGCGCAGCGGACGGAACTGAAACGGCTCGACACGACGCAAATTGCCGGCGCATGATCGTTGTGCGTCAAACCGCCACGTCGTACGCGCCGGGCCATTTGATAATAGCCAAGGGAAGAACTGGCCGTGGGGGCACAGTCAGGAGGCAAGATTTGTCGAAGCGTAGCTTTTCGTTTCCCGTAGCCGATGTCCGGGCGCGCGCGCTCGGCGAAATCCATTCGCGCCCCTATACGCTCATCCCTGTCTCCCGCGTCATCTTCCAGGTCGCCTTCCTCACCGAGGCCAACTTCGTCGCCGACCAGGCGATCCTGAAGGCGCTCTCGCTTGCCCAGGGTGTTCCGGCACCCGCCGCAGACACCAGCCACCACACGATGAGCTGGGGCAGCGGCACGCTGCGCTGGGAGCGCCACACGGAATTTTCGACCTATTTCTGGGACACGCCGGCGCCGGCGGAATTCGGCGCCGAAATCCCCGTCAATCCCTTCGGCGCCAGCTTCGCGGCACCGGGCCCCTTTATCTCCGGCGTTCGCATCGAGATCCGCCCCGATAGCGAGGATGTCGCCGACGTCATCGCCAATTTCGATCCGACCAGCCTCTGCCAGAGCATGGTGGCCGACAGCCAGGCGACCGTGATCACCGATTTCCGCCAGGACGGCGACGGGCTGACCAAGTTCCTGGTGCTCGACCATGGCATGACGGATGGCGCCCGCGGCATGCTCGCCCAGCGCCTGCTCGACATCGAGACCTATAGGACGCTCGCCATGATGGGCCTGCCGCTGGCGCAGACGCTCTCGCCCGAGATCCGCCAGATCGAAACGAGCTTCACCGCCATCACGCAGGGCATGAAGCAGCATGCGCGCGCCGAAGCCGACGCCACGCTGTCGGAGATCACCCGCCTCGCCGCCGAGCTCAGGCCAATGCTGCCCTTAGCCTCTACCGCTTCGGCGCCAGCCGCGCCTATTACAACATCGTGCTCGAGCGCGTCGCCATGCTGGCCGAAAAGGCGCTCCCCGGCAACGAGACGCTCGGCGCCTTCCTGCAGCGTCGGCTGGCGCCCGCCATGCGCACCTGCCAGTCGGTCGAGGAGCGGCAGGCGGACCTGTCGCGCAAGCTCGCCCGCGCAACGGCCCTTCTGCGCAGCTGGATCGATGTCGAATTGGAAAAGTTCAACACCGAGATCCTAGCCTCGATGGATAAGCGCGCCCATCTGCAGCTGCGCCTGCAGCAGACGGTCGAAGGCCTGTCGGTCGCCGCGATCTCCTATTACGTCATCGGCCTCGTCGGCTATCTCGCCAAGCTTCTGCATGGCGTAGGTGTCGAGATCGCGCCGGAGACGCTGACCGGCGCGGCCGTACCCTTCGTCGTTCTCGGCGTCTGGCTCACCGTGCGCCGCATTCGCAGCAAGCACAGCGACGACCACGTCAAAGAGGCCAACCGCCCCGACGCGCTGAGCTGAGCTGATCCGAAGGGCCGGCAGCACGCTCACCTGCCGACCACTTTGCGCACGCATCTCCGCGTCCGGCCGAAGCGTCATATATCCTTCATGACACGCTGCTTATTTGGCGCCATGAGTGGCCTTGCCGTGCGTGCTTTCATGATATCGTCATGCGGCGCAAAGCAAGACACCTCCGCAAGCGTCCGAAGCGACAAATCTGAACAGGGATCGAGATGACCACCATGAGAGGCACGCCTTCAACCGACTGGCTCGAGGCCGAACTGGCCGATACGCTGGATGAAGACTATGAGCTCGAGCTCTCCGAGCCGGCGCTGTCCGAGGAAATCCGCAAGATCTACCGCAAGGCGCACCCGCCATCGATGCCGCGCATCGAATACTTCCGTTCGCTGATCGCGCTGCAGTCCGAGCTGATCCGCCTGCAGGATTGGGTCACCTATCACAAGGAAAAGGTGGTCGTGATCTTCGAAGGTCGCGATTCCGCCGGCAAGGGCGGCGTCATCAAGCGCATCACCCAGCGCCTCAACCCGCGCGTCGCCCGCGTCGTGGCGCTTCCGGCTCCGTCGGACCGCGAGAAGTCGCAGTGGTACTTCCAGCGCTATGTGCCGCATCTGCCTGCTGGCGGCGAGATCGTGCTCTTCGACCGCTCCTGGTACAACCGCTCCGGCGTCGAACGCGTCATGGGCTTTGCCGACGAGGATCAGGTCGAGCAGTTCTTCAACGACGTGCCCGAATTCGAGCGCATGCTGGTTCGCTCCGGCATCCGCCTCGTCAAATACTGGTTCTCGATCACCGACGAAGAACAGCAGCTGCGCTTCCTCGTGCGCATCCACGATCCGCTGAAGCAGTGGAAGCTGTCGCCGATGGACCTGCAGTCGCGCATCCGCTGGGAGGCCTACACCAAGGCCAAGGAAGAAACCTTCGCCCGCACGAACATCCCGGAAGCCCCCTGGCACATCGTCGAAGGCAACGACAAGAAGCGCGCGCGCCTCAACTGCATCGACCATCTGCTCTCGCAGTTCCCCTATGAGGATGTGCCGCACGAGGAGATCGCCTTGCCCGAGCGCGTGTTCAACCCGGATTACGAACGCAAGGTCCTACCGCCGGAGTTGTACGTTCCGTCGAAGTATTGATTGGAAACGTCGGCGGGTGAACTGTTGATTGAATAGAGCCGCTGGGCGGGTGAGGCCCCCTCATCCGCCTGCCGGCACCTTCTCCCCGTTGGGGAGAAGAGACTTGGGAGCGGGCCGCTCGCTCCATCTCCCCTTCTCCCCAGCGGGGAGAAGGTGGCCCGAAGGGTCGGATGAGGGGGCTGCTTGCTCCACCCTCGCGGGGCTACCCCTACCCCAACATCTCCGCTTCCGCCTTCAATCCAAGCAATGCCGCCCCAATCAGCCCCGGCTCCACGCGGCATTCGCTGCGCACGACCAGCGGTCGGTCGAATTTGCGCAGGATGCGCTGGCGCACCGCCTTGTCTAACTCATCCAGCAGCGGCTCCACATTGGAAAGCCCGCCCGCAACCGGCACGATGGTGGCGCCGGTGATGTTGACGGTCAGCGCCAGAGGAGAGGCGAGGAGGTCGATGTAGACGTCGATCGTGCGGGCGGCTTTTTCCTCGCCGCCCAGCCACTGGCCGATGATCTCCTCGCTGGTGAAGTCGAGGCCGTGGAGGGTCTTGTGCAGGCGTTCCATGCCGCGCGCGCCGCCGACGGAATCGACGCAGCCGCTCTGGCCGCAGCCGCAGGCAAAATGCGGGATTTCGACCGGCGGGTGGCCGGCGCGCAGTGCCGCGATCGGGCCGTGGCCCCATTCGCCGGCAAAGCCGCCCGCCTCGTTGATCAGCCGGCCGTTGGCGATCACGCCGCCGCCGACGCCGGTGCCGAGGATGACGCCGAGCACGATGCGGTGGCCGCGACCGGCGCCGAGGCCGGCTTCGGCCATGGCGAAGCAGTCGGCGTCGTTGGCGACCAGCACCGGCACGCCGAGTTCTGCCTGGAGATCGGCGGCGATGGTGCGCTGGTGGATGCAGGGAATGTTGGCGCAGGTGAGCAGCTGCGTATCGGGATCGACGACGCCGGCGATCGAGATCGACAGCAGCGTCGGCGTGCCGCCGGCTTCCGCGATGAAGGTTCTGAGCGTATCGACGAAGGCGCCGAAATCATCGAGGGGGGTCGGGCGGCGGCCGAGCGGCGTGATCTCGGTTTCGGAAAGGGCAACGCCGCCCTTGATCGCCGAGCCGCCGATGTCGAAGGAGATGATCATTCGTATTCTGCTTGTTCCAAACGGTTAGAATCTGCTCGCACCGTTCGGTGCGATTTGCAAGCCCAAACCCTGATCAGGCAGGCAGCGTGATGCGGGCCTCGAAGCCAGAGTCTTGGCCGCTGGCCGGCGAGATCAGGTCGAGCGTTCCACCCATTTGCGAGACGATGCGGTCAGCGATCGCCAGGCCAAGTCCGGATCCCGATGCGCTGGTATTGCCGCGCCGGAAGCGCTTCTTCAGCGTCGCGATATCGCCTTCCGCCACCGAAGGTCCGCCATTGACGACGCGGACGACGCCATGCTCGTCAAGGCTGACATCGACCGGTAGCTCCGGGTCGCCGTGGACCAAGGCGTTTTCGATGAGGTTGCGCAGGATGATACCGAAGGCATCCATGTCGGCGTTGCGGACCAGCTTTGTCGCAGACGCGGCCGTGTAGCGCAGGCGACCCTGCGAGCGGCTGTCGCGTTCGTAATCGGTGACGATCATGTCAAGCACCGGGCGAAGGTCCGTGGCGGTGGCGCTGCCACCGATGCCGGCCTCGGCGCGGGCGAGCTGCAGCAGCTTTTCAGCCAAGCGTCCGAGATTGACCAGCGAGCTCTCGATCTGGTTGGCGCGGGTGCGCGTCGGGCCGGGGGGCAGCTCCTCGGCAAGCCGCTGCGTCTGCGCCAGAGCGCCGGCGATCGGCGTTCTGAGCTCATGGGCGCTGTTGGCGGTAAATTCGCGCTCGGCCTCAAGCGCGGAGCGCAGGCGTCCGAGCAGCAGGTTGACGGAGCGGGCGATCGGCTTCAACTCCTTCGGCAGGCCGGTGCTCTCCAGGGCCGCCAGGTTGCCGCCGTCCTTGGTGCCGATATCCTGGCGCAGCGTATCCAGCGGCTTCAGCGCGCGGCCGACGATGAACCAGATCGCGAAGATACTGGCCGGGATCAGCGCGATCAGCGGAATGAGCAGAGTGACGGCGCTTTCGCGCACGGCTTCACGCCGGTTCTTGAAGCGGTCGGCGACCTGCAGGAAGAGCGTGCCGTCCGAGGTCTTCTCCGTATAGATGCGTGCCGTGTCGCTGTCGTAGAAGCCCGGCTCGAGCGGCGCCGGGAAGGGTTCGGACAGGGCATCGTTGGAGCGCAGCACGATCTTTCCGGATGCGTCGCGAACCTGATAGGTCAGATATTCGCGATTGGCGGCGGTATTCAGCATCGCGATGCCATGCGGGTCGCTGATGCCGCGCTGATCCATATCGTCGAGGATGAGCGCCAGCAGGCGCTCGGTGGTTTCCTGCTGGGCGCTGTCGAAGATTTCGTCGAACTCATGCTGCATCACGCGGATGCTGAGGCCGATGGCGATGAGCCAGAAGACGACCATCACAGTCGTCAGCGCGGTGATGAGCGGGCGGGTGATACTGCGTTCGCGCTTCATTGTGATCCGAGTGTGTAGCCGATGCCGCGGGCCGTGCGGATGCGATCCTTGCCGATCTTCTTGCGCAGCCGGCTGACATAGACTTCGACCGTGTTGCTCTCGATTTCCGAGCCGAAGGCGTAGAGCGCCTCCTCGATGCGGTCCTTGGAGACGATCGCGCCGGGGCGAGCGGTCAGGAGGTCGAGAACCGCCCATTCGCGGCTGGTGAGGATGACGGAGGCGCCGTCGACGGAGAGCTTGTGCTGCGGCCGGTTGATTTCGATATCGCCGATCTGCACCACCGGATGCGGGTTGGCGTCGTAGCGGCGGGCAACCGCCATGATGCGGGCTTCAAGCTCGCCCAGGTTGAAGGGCTTGACGAGATAGTCGTCGGCGCCGGCGTTCAGTCCCTCGATACGATCGGAAATCTGGTCGCGTGCGGTGAGGATGATGACGGGCGCGCGAATGTCGCGGCTGCGCAGCTTGCGCAGGAAATCGACGCCGCTGCCATCGGGAAGATTGAGGTCGAGCAGCACCAATCCATATTCGACCGGACCCGTGGCGGCTTCCGCATCGGCGAGGTTCTTCACCCAATCGACGGCATGGAAGGACGCGGCGACGTGATCGCGCACCGCCTCGCCAATCATCTTGTCGTCCTCAACCAGCAGAATTCGCACGATTTTTCCCTCTGGCACATAGTTAGCGTGCCGTTCGATCTCAGGTCAAGCATGGCTTCGCGGGCAAAGATGGCGCCGCAATGGCGGGGCTGAGCACCATCCACTGCTTGCATCGAGGCTAAAATAGATTGTGCAATTTCTCAATGCACTCGACATTTGCCCGAATTTTGTTTTGATCTGGCGCGAACATAGCTTCAACCACATGCTTTGCTGGCGAAAGCCGGCGCAGTCGCGCGCAATGGATAGTCGATGGTGAAAAAGTCCGAAACTTCTGGTCGTCTCGATGACGCGGCGCGCGCCGGCTGGCTCTATTATGTGGCCGGGCGCACGCAGGACGAGATCGCCTCGTCCATGGGGATTTCGCGACAGTCGGCGCAGCGGCTCGTGTCGCTTGCCGTCGCCGAGCGGCTTATCAAGGTGCGGCTCGATCACCCGATCGCCGCCTGTCTGGAGCTTGCCAATGCCGTGCGCAACAAATACGGGCTGCGGCAGGTGGATATCGTGCCGAGCGATCCGGGTGCGGGTGCGGCGACCGTCGGCATTGCCGAGGCGGCGGCGGCCGAAATCGAGCGCTGGCTGAAGAAGACCGACCCGATCGTGCTCGCCGTCGGAACCGGGCGAACGCTGAAGGCTGCGGTCGATCAGCTGCCGGCGATCGAATGCATCAACCACCGTATCGTCTCGCTCACCGGCAACATCGCGCCGGACGGATCAGCGGCCTATTACAACGTCATCTTCAGCATGGCCGATGCCGTCAAGGCGCGGCATTTCCCGATGCCGCTGCCGGTTCTCGTCACCTCTGCCGAAGAGCGCGAGACATTGCATGCCCAGCAGCTGGTGCGCTCGACGCTCGACATGAGCGCGCAGG
The DNA here is from genome assembly GCF_002338015.1 of Rhizobium sp. UBA1881. Lineage (NCBI taxonomy): Bacteria > Pseudomonadati > Pseudomonadota > Alphaproteobacteria > Hyphomicrobiales > Rhizobiaceae > Rhizobium > Rhizobium sp. UBA1881. The sequence continues at coordinate 17,862 of NZ_DDHH01000211.1, read as the reverse complement.
CCGACGTGACCTTCGTCGGTATCGGCGAGCTCGGCATCGACGGGCCGCTCTGCGTCGACGGCTTCCTGGAGAAGGGCGAGATGATGGAGCTGATGGACAATGGCGCCGTCGGCGAGATCTGCGGCTGGATTTTCGACAGCGAAGGCAAGCTGCTCGACAACCCGATCAACGAGCGCGTCGCGTCCGCTCCGATCCCCTCGCGCGAGACCTCCGTGGTGATCGGGATAGGCAAGGGCAAGCGCAAGATGAAGGCGATCAAGGCGGCCGTTACCGGTCATCAGATCAACGGTTTGATCACCGACGAAGAGGTCGCCGAGTATTTGCTCACATAGTGGGCAAAAATTTATTTCCTTTTAAATCAGTAATTTAACTCATCGTTTCGCGGCTGCAGCAACGATTGGAGCTTGACATTTGTCGCCTGCCATTGAGTAATTGCCCATGAGCAAAGCGAATGCTCGCTAACATCTTCTGGGAGGAAGATCATGACATTTAAAACTTTTCTGCTCGGCGCCTGCTCCGTCCTGGCGTTCGCGGGCATGGCTTCGGCTGAAACGCTGACGATCGCGACCGTCAACAACGGCGACATGGTCCGCATGCAGAAGCTCACGGATGACTTCAAGGCAAAGAACCCCGGCATCGATCTCGAGTGGGTAACGCTCGAAGAAAACGTGCTGCGCCAGAAGGTCACGACCGATATCGCGACCAAGGGCGGTCAGTACGACGTTCTGACGATCGGCAACTACGAAGTTCCGATCTGGGCCAAGCAGGGCTGGCTTCTGCCGCTCGACAACCTCGGCGACAAGTATGACGCCAAGGATCTGCTGCCCGCGATCAGCGCTGCGCTGACCGTCGACAGCAAGCTCTACGCCGTGCCGTTCTACGGCGAAAGCGCGATGATCATGTACCGCACCGACCTCTTCGAAAAGGCCGGTCTGAAGATGCCCGACGCGCCGACCTGGGACTTCATCGCCGATGCGGCGAAGAAGATCACCGACAAGAAGGGCGAAGTCTACGGCATGTGCCTTCGCGGCAAGGCCGGCTGGGGTGAGAACATGGCGTTCATCACGGCGCTCGACAACTCCTTCGGCGGTCGCTGGTTCGACGAGAAGTGGAAGCCCCAGTTCGACAGCCCAGAGTGGAAGGAAGCCCTTAGCTTCTACGTCGACCTGATGAAGGAAGCCGGCCCTCCCGGTGCATCCTCGAACGGCTTCAACGAAAACCTGGCGCTCTTCCAGACCGGCAAGTGTGGCATGTGGATCGACGCGACGGTCGCCGCTTCGTTCGTCTCCAACCCGAAGGAATCGAAGGTGGCCGACAAGGTCGGTTACGCTCTGTTCCCGACCAAGGGCGAGATGAAGAACCACGGCAACTGGCTGTGGTCCTGGAACCTCGCAATCCCGGCGACGTCGACCAAGGCTGAAGCCGCGCAGAAGTTCGTCGCCTGGGCGACCGACAAGGCTTACGGCGAACTGGTCGCAAGCAAGGAAGGCTGGGCAAACGTTCCTCCGGGCACGCGCACCTCGCTCTACGAAAACGCCGACTACCAGAAGGCCGCTCCGTTCGCTGCCAAGACGCTTGATGCGATGAAGGCAGCCGACACGCAGAAGCCGACCGTCAAGCCGGTGCCTTACACCGGTGGCCAGTTCGTCGCGATCCCTGAATTCCAGGGCATCGGTACGGCCGTCGGCCAGCAGTTCTCGGCAGCCGTCGCCGGTCAAATCTCCGTCGATCAGGCCCTGCAGAGCGCTCAGCAGCTGACGACCCGCGAAATGACGAAGGCTGGTTACCCCAAGTAAGCCTCCCGAGACATGCGGCGTGCGCCTGCACGCCGCACCCCTAGGCCGCCGAATTGCCCGAACTGCATCGGCGGCCCTTTTTGTCACTTTTTGTCCCTGGGCCTTGCAGCCATCCGCTTTCAGAAAAGACGGTGAACCATGGCAACGTTACACACCCGCTCCGCGGCGCGCATGATGATGGCACCCTCGGTGCTCCTGCTCTTCGCGTGGATGATCGTCCCGCTCGTGATGACGATCTACTTCTCGTTCATCGACTACAATCTCCTGATGCCGAGCGACAATCGCTTCCTCGGCTTCCTCAATTACGAATTCTTCCTGACGGACCCGGCCTTCTTCGACGCGTTGATCAATACGCTCGTTCTGGTCTTGAGCGTCCTCGTCATCACCATCGTCGGCGGCATCGCGCTGGCGCTTCTGCTCGACCAGCCGATGTTCGGCCAGGGGATCGTGCGCATTCTCGTGATCGCGCCGTTCTTCATCATGCCGACCGTTGCAGCGCTGGTGTGGAAGAACATGTTCATGAACCCGGTCAACGGGTTGTTTGCCTATATCTGGCGCCTGTTCGGCGCGCAGCCGGTCGATTGGCTCGCCAACATGCCGCTGTTTTCGATCATCCTGATCGTCGCCTGGCAGTGGCTTCCCTTCGCCACGCTGATCCTCTTGACCGCGCTGCAATCGCTGTCGGAAGAGCAGAAGGAAGCGGCCGAGATGGATGGCGCGGGCTTCTTCTCGCAGTTCGTCTACATCATCCTGCCGCACATGGCGCGCGCGATCACCGTCGTGATCCTGATCGAGACGATCTTCCTGCTCTCGGTGTTCGCCGAAATCCTCGTCACCACCAATGGCGGCCCCGGCACGAGCAGCACGAACCTGACCTATCTCGTCTACAACAGGGCGCTCCTGCAGTTCGACATCGGCGGCGCTTCGGCGGGCGGTATCATCGCGGTCATCCTCGCCAATATCGTTGCTATCTTCCTCGTCCGCATCGTCGGCAAGAACCTGGAGACTTGAGATGGCCAGACGCATCACAACCCAGCGCAAGGTGATCGTCACGGCGGTCGCCTGGACCATCGGCATCGTGCTCTTCTTCCCGATCCTGTGGACCTTTCTGACAAGCTTCAAGTCGGAAGCCGACGCCATCGCATCGCCACCGCAGTTCCTGTTCTTCCACTGGACGACGGAGAACTATCTCGAGGTGCAGAGCCGATCGAACTACTTCAGCCACTTCCTGAACTCGGTGATCATCTCCTTCGGTTCGACGCTGCTCGGCCTGATCATCGCGGTCCCGTCCGCCTGGGCGATGGCGTTTTCGCCGACCAAGCGGACCAAGGACGTCTTGATGTGGATGCTCTCGACGAAGATGATGCCGGCAGTCGGCGCGCTGATCCCGATCTATCTGTTGTTCCGCAACACCGGCCTCCTCGACAGCCGCATCGGCCTCGTCGTGGTGCTGATGCTGATCAACCTGCCGATCATCATCTGGATGCTCTACACCTACTTCAAGGAAATCCCCGGCGAGATCCTTGAGGCGGCGCGCATGGATGGCGCCTCGCTCAGCAAGGAAATCATCTACGTGCTGACGCCGATGGCGGTGCCGGGTATCGCCTCGACGCTTCTTCTGAACATCATCCTGTCCTGGAACGAAGCCTTCTGGACGCTCAACCTCACGGCCTCCAAGGCTGCGCCGCTGACGACGTTCATCGCTTCCTATTCCAGCCCGGAAGGACTTTTCTACGCCAAGCTTTCGGCAGCATCGACCATGGCAATCGCCCCGATCCTGATCCTCGGCTGGTTCAGCCAGAAACAACTCGTCCGCGGCCTGACGTTCGGCGCGGTGAAATAAGAAACAAGGGAGAGAAACATGGGCAGCATTACCCTTCAGAAAGTTTCGAAGGTCTTCGGCGAAGCCAAGGTCATCCCTTCGATCGACCTCGAAATCAAGGACGGCGAATTCGTCGTCTTCGTCGGCCCGTCGGGCTGTGGCAAGTCCACGCTCTTGCGTCTGATCGCGGGCCTTGAAGATGTCAGCGGCGGCAAGATCGTCATTGACGGCAAGGACGCCACCGAGAGCGCGCCATCCGAACGCCGGCTCGCCATGGTGTTCCAGTCCTACGCGCTCTATCCGCATATGAGCGTGCGCAGCAACATCGCCTTCCCGCTGAAGATGGCGGGCATGGCAAAGCCCGAGATCGACAAGAAGGTGGCGGACGCGGCCCGCGTTCTCAACCTCACCGACTATCTCGACCGCAAGCCGCGCGCGCTTTCGGGCGGCCAGCGCCAGCGTGTCGCGATCGGCCGCGCCATCGTGCGCCAGCCCTCGGCCTTCCTGTTCGACGAACCGCTGTCGAACCTCGATGCCGCGCTGCGCGTCAACATGCGTCTTGAGATCAGCGAGCTGCACCAGCAGCTGAAGACGACGATGATCTACGTGACCCACGACCAGGTCGAGGCCATGACCATGGCCGACAAGATCGTGGTGCTGAACCGCGGCAACATCGAGCAGGTCGGCTCGCCAATGGAGCTCTACTCCAAGCCGCGCAACCTCTTCGTCGCCGGCTTCATCGGCTCGCCGAAGATGAACTTCGTGCCGCAGGGTTCGCAGACGCTGGGCGTGCGCCCCGAACATATCCAGCTTTCGATGGAGAGCGGCGAGTGGAAGGGCAAGGTCGTGGTCGCCGAACATCTCGGCTCCGACACCTTCCTGCATGTCAACGTCGAGGGCATCGGCCAGATGACGGCGCGCGGCGACGGCAGCTTCCCGGCCAAGGCCGGCGACACCGTTTACCTGACCGCAGACAAGGCCCGCATTCACAGATTCAACGAGCAGGGCCTCGCCATCTGAGCGAGGCATCCGGGGTGGGGAAGAGAGCGCGTGCCGGACGAGGTGCCCGGCGCGCCAGTACCGGGGTCGTTAGACCCTGAAGACCTTCAAGAGGACTGAGACATGACGTGCAAACTATCGCTGGCAACGCTTTCCGACGCGGCTAAGACGGCCACAGTGCCGGCCTATGAGCGGGCGTCGCTGAAGGCGGGCATCGTGCACTTCGGCGTCGGCAACTTCCACCGCGCCCACCAGGCAATCTATCTCGACGACCTGTTCAACAAGGGCGAGGCACACGACTGGGCGATCATCGGCGCCGGCATCCTGCCGTCCGATGCCGCCATGCGCGACAAGCTCGCCGCCCAGGACTTCCTGACAACCGTCGTCGAGCAGGACAACAACAAGACCTCGGCGCGTGTCACCGCGCCGATGATCGACATCCTGCCGGTCGGCGACGCCAAGACCATCATCGCCAAGCTCGCCGACCCCGAAATCCGCATCGTCTCGATGACGATCACCGAGGGCGGCTATTTCATCGATGCATCCGGCAAGTTCAATCCTGATCATCCGGCAATATCAGCCGACGGCAAGAACCCCGCCGATCCGAAGACCGTGTTCGGCCTGATCGTCGCCGGTCTTAAGGCGCGCAAGGACAAGGGCCTCGTGCCGTTCACCGTCATGTCGTGCGATAACATTCCGCACAATGGCGTCGTCACCCGCAATGCGGTGGTCGGCACGGCGGCGCTCTCGGATCCCGCCTTCGCCGAGTGGATCAAGGCCAATGTCGCCTTCCCGAACGCCATGGTCGACCGCATCACGCCGGCCACCGGCCAGCGCGAGATCGATCTCCTGAAGGACGTCTTCGATATCGAGGACAACTGGCCGGTCTATTGCGAAGAGTTCAAGCAGTGGGTGCTGGAAGACAAGTTCACAGCCGGTCGTCCGGCGCTGGAGAATGTTGGCGTCACCTTCGTGCCCGACGTTACGCCCTACGAGCACATGAAGATCCGCATCCTCAACGGCGGCCATGCGGCGATCGCTTACCCGGCGGCGCTGATGGACATCCATTTCGTGCACGACTCGATGGAAGACCCGCTGATCCGCGCCTTCCTCGCCAAGCTCGAGAAGGACGAGATCATTCCGATCGTGCCGCCGGTGCCGAACACCTCGCTGACGGATTACTTCGCGCTGATCGAGCACCGCCTGCTCAACCCGAAGATCGCCGACACCATCCCGCGTCTGGCGCAGGACGGTTCCAACCGCCAGCCGAAGTTCATCTTGCCGTCGACGCTCGACAACCTGAACCAGGGCCGCGACGTGATCGGCCTGTCGCTGGTCTCCGCACTCTGGTGCCGCTACTTCGCCGGCAAGACCGATACCGGTCAGGACATCGTCTTCAACGATGCCAGCGCCGACCGGCTGCATGCGGCGGCGCTCAAGGCCAAGGACGACCCGATGGCCTTCCTCGCCTTCGACGACATCTTCGGCGAGGTCGCCAAGTCCGAGCTCTTCCGCAAGCGCTTCGCGCATGCGCTGAAGACGCTGTGGGAAAAGGGCACGCGCGAGACGCTGCAGCTTTACCTCGACAACAAGCTCGCGGCATAAGCATCAGGCGGCGGGCGCTTCCCGCCGCTATCCACCCATCTCTGCCTGCAATGTCTTGAACCCTGATTGGATGTGTCATGGCTGATGCTGAAACACGGCTTGTGATCTTCGACTGCGACGGCGTCCTCGTCGACAGCGAGCCGATCTCCGTCACCGTTCTCGTCAAGGCCATGAACGATCTCAACGTGCCGATCACCGAGGACGAGGTATATGGTCGCTTTCTCGGGCGCAGCCTCGCGACCGTGATCGAGACGATGAAGACGGAATATAACGTCCATCCCGGCGAAGCTTTTCTGGAGCAGATCCGCACCGATCTCTATGCGCGCTTCCGCACCGAGCTGAAGCCGATCGCAGGCATCGCGGATACGATCGATGCGCTCGACATTCCCTGCTGCGTCGCCTCGTCCAGCCAGGTGGAGCGTATCCGTCTGTCGCTCACCGTCACCGGGCTGATCGACCGGCTGCCCAATATCTTCAGTGCCTCGATGGTGAAGAACGGCAAGCCGGCGCCGGATCTCTTTCTGCATGCGGCAAACCAGATGCAGGTCGATCCCGCCAATTGCGTGGTGATCGAGGACAGCCCCGCCGGCATCGAGGCCGCCAAGGCCGCCGGCATGACCGTCTTTGCCTTCACCGGCGGCTCGCATGCCAATTTCGCCGGCTATCGCGACGAGCTTGACCGCCTTTCCCCCGACGCTACGTTTGACGTCATGCCGGATTTGATCCACCTTATCAAAAAACATCAGCGGGACGGGAACGACCTTTAATGCCTCAGCATGTGGTTGCTGTTGATATCGGCACGGGCAGCGCACGCGCCGGCGTCTTCGATGCGCGCGGCCAGCTGCTGGGCAAGGCCGATCATCCGATCATCATGAACCGGCCTCGCGAAAACCACGCCGAGCACGATTCCGAGGATATATGGTCGGCGGTTTGCATCGCCGTGCGCCGCGCGATGGAGCAATCGGGCGCCGCACCCGAGAGCGTCGGCGCGATCGGTTTCGATGGTACCTGTTCGCTTGTGGTCCGGGATATCGATGGCGGGCAGATCAGCGTGTCGACGGGCGGCGAACGTCGGTTCGACACCATCGTCTGGCTCGATCACCGGGCTTTGAAGGAAGCGGATTTCTGCACGGCGACCGGCCACGAGGTGCTGGAGCATTCCGGGCATTTCATGTCGCCCGAGATGGAAATGCCGAAACTGATGTGGCTGAAGAAGAAGCTGCCGGGCACGTGGGCGAATACCGGCTATCTCTTCGACCTCGCCGATTTCATGACCTGGAAGTCCACCGGCTCGCTCGCGCGGTCGCGCTGCACGCTGACGTCCAAGTGGAACTATCTGGCTCATCTCAAGGATGGCTGGCGCAAGGATTTTCTCGAGCAGATCGGCCTCGATGACCTGCAGGCGCGCGGCCGACTGCCCGACGACACCATTGCTGTCGGCGGCAGCGTCGGCACGCTGACCAAGGAGGCCGCCTCGGCGCTCGGGCTCACCACGGCCTGTCATGTCTCCTCGGGCATGATCGACGCCTATGCCGGCGCGCTCGGAACGCTCGGCGGCGACGCGCATGATCCGGAGCGTCTGGAACGGCAGCTGGCGCTGATCGCCGGCACATCGAGCTGCATCGTCTCGTTTTCGCGCAAGCGACGCCCGAGCCACGGCATGTGGGGCCCCTATTACGAAGCCGTGTTTCCCGGCACCTGGCTTGTCGAGGCCGGGCAATCGGCGACGGGAGCTTTGCTCGACCATGTCGTCCGGATGCATGCGGCAGGCGGCGAGCCGACGGCGGCACTTCACCAGAAGATCGTGTCGCGGATTTCGCAGCTACGCGCGGAAGAGGGCGATGCCTTCGGCGCCAGGATTTTCGTGCTGCCCGATTTTCACGGCAACCGCTCGCCGCTTGCCGACCCGCACGCGGTCGGCACGGTCAGCGGGCTGACGCTCGACACATCGTTCGACGGGCTCTGCGCGCTCTACTGGCGCACCGCCGTGGCGATCGCGCTCGGCATCCGCCATATCCTCGAACGGATGAAGGAATATGGCTATGCGCCCGACACGCTGTATGTGGCGGGCGGGCATGTGAAGAACCCTGTGCTGATGGAGCTTTATTCGGATGCGACCGGCTGCAAGGTCGTGGTGCCGAAGATGAACGAGGCGGTGCTTCTGGGAACCGCGATGGCGGCCTCCGTCGCCTGTGGTCTGCATGCGGACCTCGCCACTGCGGGTTCGGCTATGTATCCCGGCGGCGACTTGCATGCTCCCGACGAGAGCAAGCGCGCGCTTTACGATCGCGATTACCGCCGGCTGCTCGCCATGTATCGCCATCGCGCCGAGCTCGAGGCGATGGAATAGATTTCGGATCGCTACCGGTTGGCATCCTCGCCCAGCATGGCGCTGAACTCGGTCATGCGGCTCGCACGCGCGACGGCCTCGTCACCGACGGCGCTGACAACGGCCGAGGACAGACAGTCGAGAAGCGCGATCACCGGCGGCAGGTTGTCCAGTTCCCCCGGCCGGGTCGGGGGCAGCGGCAGGATGAGATTGGCCTGGTCTAGCACCCAGTTGGCGCTCTGGGCGCTGATGAGCACGACCTTGTATCCGTAGCGCCTGGCGATGCGTGCGAGCAGACGGGCCTTCTTGAAGCGCTGGCTGTCGATGATGACAAGCAGCGCGCCTTCGCCGCTGACGCGCGCGAAGAGCTCGGCGAAGCGGTTTCCGCTGCCGTCGAGCGCATGCACGCCATCGCGCGCCTGCGTCAGGCGCTGGCTGAAATGCGTGGCGAAACTTGCCTGCGAGACATGGGTGGCGATGAACACCTCGCTTGCCGCGCGGATCATCGCCACGGCGTCGCTCCAGTGCTGCTGTCCGGTGAGATGATAAATGTGGTGGAGCGCCTGGATCTGCTCGGCAACCAGCACGGCGAGCGGCTTGCCATCGGCGGCATCGACCTGCAGTTCCGACATCGAGGCCTGCATCTGCGTGGCCGAGACACCGGCGACGTCGCGGATCTGCACCTTGACGCTATCGAGCCCCTGATAGCCCAGCGCCCGCAGGAAGCGGCCGACGGTCATCGGGCTCAGGTCCAGCCGGTCGGCCACCGAGGCTGCCGTTTCGAACGGAAGATCACTCAAGTGTTCGGTGAAATATTTTGCGATGCGACGTTCGGCGGGCGTGCCGGATTTCGCGTATTGGCGGAGCTTCTGAACAAAGTCTTCCACGGCAGCTGTCCCGATTTTGGGTGATGTTTCCTGTCTGCTTGAAACAAATCCTTGCGTCCGCAAATATTCGGAGCGCCCTGCAAGTAATCTTAGATGCTGATTTAAATATATATTATGAAAGGCTTTTGAACAACAATTCCCTCAATCCGGCGAAATAATTTCAGCCTTGCCGTTCAAAGATCAGATTCCTACATCATCGCCACAACCGGAGACGTCACCATGATCCTCGAAGCGGCGCGCCTTTCCATCACCAATCTTTTCGCCCCGGAAACGCGGTCGGTGTTCTGGAAAGTGCTCGGGCTCACCGTGCTCGCGCTGATCGGCCTGTGGCTGGCGCTGCGCAGCGCTTTCATGGCTTTCGTCTTTCCCTGGATCGCCAGCTTCTTTCCCGCAATGCCGGATTGGGCAGGCTGGCTCGGCTTCGTCTTCGCCATCATGGCGGGCATCGGACTGGCGTTGGGGCTGGCACTTCTGCTGTCACCAGTCACCGCGCTGATCGCCGGATTGTTTCTCGATGATGTCGCCGACGTCGTGGAAAAGCGCGATTATCCTGAAGACGTGCCGGGCACCGCCATGCCGCTCGGCCCGGCGATGCTGAGCTCGATCAAGTTCCTCGGCGTCGTCATCGTCGGCAACATCGTGGCGCTGTTCCTGCTGTTCATCCCGGGCGTCAACCTCGTCGCCTTCTTCCTGGTCAACGGCTATCTGCTCGGCCGGGAATTCTTCGAGTTCGCCGCCATGCGCTTCAGATCACCGGCCGAGGCGCGGCTCTTCCGCCAGAAACATGCGCCGACGGTGTTTCTCGCCGGTCTGGTGATCACCGCGTTCCTGGCCATCCCGATCGTCAATCTGCTGACGCCGCTGTTTGCTGCGAGCATGATGGTGCATCTGCACAAGCTGCTCTCGCGCAAGGAACTCGGCGTTCGGGTCTAGTCCTATTACTGGACGGCCTCGCCGATCACCTGCGGTGGTAACTCGACGAGCGGCGCCGGGATGTCGCAGCTCTTTTCGGGCGAGCGACAGAGATCGGCGATAACGCAGTGCTCGCATTCGGCGCGGCGGGCCTTGCAGGTGTAGCGGCCGTGCAGGATGAGCCAGTGATGGGCGTGGTAGAGGTAGTGCTTGGGCACCACCTTCATCAGCCGCTCCTCCACCTCATCGGGCGTCTTGCCCGGCGCCAGCTTGATGCGGTTGGCTATCCGGAAGATATGCGTGTCGACGGCCATGGTCGCCTGGCCGAAGGCCATGGAGAGCACGACATTGGCGGTCTTGCGGCCGACACCCGGCAGCATCACCAGCTCGTCGCGCGTCTGAGGCACCACGCCACCGAAAACATCGACCAGCATGCGCGACAGGGCAATCACGTTCTTCGCCTTGTTACGGTAGAGCCCGATCGTCTTGATGTAGTCGCGCACCTTCTCCTCGCCGAGATCCAGCATCTTTTGCGGGGTGTCGGCGACCTTGAAGAGCGCGCGCGTCGCCTTGTTGACGCCGGCATCGGTCGCCTGCGCCGAGAGCGCCACGGCAACGACAAGCGTGAACGGGTTGGAGTGCTCCAGCTCGCCCTTCGGCTCCGGCCGCTGCACGGAGAAGCGGCGGAACATCTCCTCGCGCTCGGCCTCGCTATAGACGGAGCGGACGCTCGCCTTCTTCTTGCGGCGAACGAGGGGTTTTTCGGGCTGCGACGATGTGGCGGAGGATTTGAGTTTCGGACTGGACATGGACAATCTATACTCGGCAGCCATGATGGAAAGCAACGCCGACAGCGCTGGTCAGCCGGCGGTTTTGGACCAGCCGGTATTCTCAGCCGAGCTCTTTCCCCACCGGTCGCTCGGCCGCAAGGGGTTCAGGGTGCTCCTGCTGCTGTCGGGCGGCGTTTGCCTGCTTTACGGCCTGTTCTTCATCGCTACCGGCGCCTGGCCGATCGGCTTCTTCTTCGGCCTCGATTTCCTGCTGCTCTACGGCGCCTTCCGGCTGAACTACCGCTCGGCCAGGGCACGCGAGATGGTGACGGTGTCGCGCACCGATATCGCGGTCCGCAAGATCGCGCCTTCGGGGCGTATGGTCGAGCATCACTTCAATCCGTTCTGGACGCGCTTTTCGGTGCGCCGTCACGACGAGATCGGCATCCTGTCGATGCATATTTATGGACAGGGGCGGGCGACGGATATCGGCGGCTTTCTCAACCCCGATGATCGCGAAAGTTTCGCCAAGGCCTTCAAGCGAGCGCTGGCGACGGTCAAGCAGCGTATCTGATAATCATCTAATTCAGGTGCAAGAATCGGGTGGCTTCAACGATGCCGCTTGACTATCTCCTTGTGACAAGGAGAAAGATCATGAACATGGTAGCCAAGCTGAACCAAGACATCACGCCCGATGGTCCCGACTACGAGACCGTCCGCCAGGTGATCGAGCTGATCACCGAGGATTACCGTGAGCAGCCGTCGCTGGAAGCGATCGCCATGCGTCTCAATCAATCACCGACGCAGCTGCAAAAGACCTTTACCCGCTGGGCCGGCCTTTCGCCCAAGGCCTTCCTGCAGGCGGTGACGCTCGACCATGCCAAGCGGCTGCTGCGCAAGGAGGAGCTGCCTCTGCTGGAGACCTCCTTCGAGGTCGGTCTGTCAGGCCCCGGGCGGCTGCACGATCTCTTCGTCACGCATGAGGCGATGTCTCCCGGCGAGTGGAAGGCGCGCGGCGGTGGTCTCACCATCCGCTACGGCTTTCATCCGTCGCCCTTCGGCATCGCGCTGGTCATGGCGACCGACCGCGGTCTGGCCGGCCTTGCCTTCGCCGATATCGGCGGCGAGACGGCCTGCCTTGAGGACATGACCTGCCGCTGGCCGAACGCCGACTATGTCGAGGACCGGGAGGCAACGGCTCCTTACGCCGCGCGCATCTTCGAACCGGGCCGCTGGACGTCCGAGCAGCCGTTGCGCGTGGTGCTCATTGGTACCGATTTCCAGGTCCAGGTCTGGGAGAGCCTGCTGAAGATTCCCTTCGGGAAGGCCGTCACCTATAGCGACATCGCCAGCGACATCGGCCGCCCGACGGCGATGCGGGCGGTGGGGGCGGCGGTTGGCGCCAACCCGATCTCGTTCGTGGTGCCGTGTCACCGGGCGCTTGGCAAGAGCGGCGCGCTGACGGGCTATCACTGGGGGCTGACGCGCAAGCGGGCGATGCTGGGGTGGGAGTCGGCGCACGCTTGAGGGCAAACGTAACCGCTCACCTTCTCAAATCCATCCCTGCAAAAGACAACGGCGCGGTTCTCACCGCGCCGTCTGCATGTTCATTCCGCCGCAATCGCCGGCGGATGCCGGTGATCTGCCGCGTCATCCTCACCGGATGAGACAGCCTCATCCTCTTTGCCCTTCGGCTCCTTGCCGAAAAACAGCGCATAGGCCGCCGGCAGAACCAAGATCGTCAGCACCGTGGCGACCAGGATGCCGCCCATCATGGCGTAGGCGAGCGGGCCCCAGAAGACACCGCGCGAGATCGGGATCAGCGCCAGAACCGCCGTCAAAGCCGTCAGCATGATCGGACGGAAGCGGCGCACGGCCGCGCCGACGATCGCTTCCTGCCGATGCATGCCCGCCTTGATGTCCTGGTCGATCTGGTCGATCAGGATGATCGAGTTGCGGATGATGATGCCGAGCAGCGCGATGACGCCGAGGATCGCGACGAAGCCGAAGGGCGCGCCGGAGATCAGGAGGGCTGCCGCGGCACCGATGATCCCGAGCGGACCCGTCGCCAGCACCAGCATCGCCTTGCCGAAGTGCTGTAGCTGCGCCATCAGAAGCAGCACGATCACGACAAGCATGATCGGCGCCTTGGCGGCGATCGAGGCCTGGCTTTCGGCGGAATCTTCCGCACCGCCCTGGATCTCGACCTTGTAGCCGGCAGGCAGGCTGTCGCGCAGCGGCTGCAGATCGGTATACATCTTCATGACCACATCGTTCGACTGCACGTCGTCAGGCAGCGTGGCGCGCACGCTGATCGTCGGCAGGCGATCACGCCGCCATTCGATGCCCTGCTCGAGAACCGGCACCACCTTGGCGATCTGCGAGACCGGCACGAAGCCGCCGAAATCCGTCGGCACGTAGACCGAGTTGACGGCCGACAGCAGCGAGCGATTGGCTTCCGGCTCGCGGGCGACGATCGACACCGTCTCCTCGCCATCGCGGAAATCGTCGAGCGGCGCGCCGGACATCGCGGTCTGCAGCATCTGGCGAACGCGCTGCGAGGTGACGCCAAGCGCACGGGCACGATCCTGGTCGATCACCAGCTTCATCGCCGGCACCTGCTCCAGCCAGTCGTCGTGGATGGCGCCGAGCAGCGGATTTTCCTGGAACTTCGCCTTCACCTCGTCGGCGATCTTGCGGACTTCCTGGCGATCCGGACCCATGACGCGCATCTGCACTGGCCAGCCGGTTGGCGGACCGAGGAACAGGCGATCGACCTTGCCGCGGATATCGGGGAAGTCTTCGGCGAGGATATCACGCAGCTTGACGATCAGCCGTTCGCGAGCCGGCTCGTCATTGGCCATGATCAGCAACTGCGCGAAATTCGGGTTCGGAAGCTGCTGGTCGAGCGGCAGGAAGAAGCGCGGCGCGCCCTCGCCGATATAGGTGGCGACGAACTTCTTGTCCTTGTCGTCCATGATCTTGGCTTCGAGCGCCTTCGATTGCGTCTCGACTTCCTTGATGCTGGTACCCTCAGGCAGCCAGAGATCGACGAGGATCTCGGGGCGCGAGGATTGCGGGAAGAAGTTCTGCGGGATGAACTGGAAGGCCCAGAGGCTGGTGGCAAAGGTCACCAGCGTCATGGCAACGACGATGATGCGGTGGCGCACGGCCCACCCCACCGTCGACCGCAACCGGCGATAGAAGCTGGTGTCGAAGGCATCATGATGCGCGCCGCCGGCATGCTGGCGCTGCTTCAGGAGCATGTAGCCGAGCCACGGCGTGAAATAGACCGCGACGAACCACGAGACCACGAGCGCGATGCCGACGACGTAGAACAGCGTGCGCACGTATTCCCCGGCGGTAGACGCCGCGAAGCCAACCGGAATGAACCCGGCGGTGGTAATCAGCGTGCCCGTCAGCATCGGGAAGGCGGTCGAGGAATAGGCAAAACTCGCCGCCTCGATCTTCACGAGCCCTTCTTCAAGCTTTCGCTCCATCAATTCGACCACGATCATCGCGTCGTCGACGAGCAGCCCAAGCGCGATGATCAACGCGCCCAGCGAAATACGCTGCAGGTCGATGCCAAGCTCGTACATGATGGCGAAAGTGGCGGCCAGCACCAGCGGAATGGCGATGGCGATGACGAGACCCGAACGCCAGCCGATCGACAGGAACGAGACGACGAGAACGATGGCCAGCGCTTCACCGAGCGCATGCATGAACTCGCTGACGGCGTCGGTGACGACATCCGGCTGGTTGGAGATCTGGTCGACTGACACGCCGTAGGGCAGCGATTCCTCGAAGCGCTTGTAGGTCGCTTCGACATCCTTGCCGACATCGGTGACCTTGTAGCCCTTGGCCATGACGACGCCGACCTGGACGCTCTCGTGCCCATTGAAGCGGTACTTGCGCTGATAGGGATCTTCCAGACCGGAATAGACGGTGGCGATATCGCCGAGGCGGGTCACCTGGTTGCCGGCCTTGAGCCGAAGCTCGCGGATATCGGCGGCCTTGGTCACGTCGCCTTCGACGGCGATGCGCACCGAGCGCGTTCCCGTATCGACGGAACCGGCGGGATCGACGCTGTTCTGGCCCTTGATGGCGTTCTGCAGGTCGACGATCGTCAGGCCGCGTTCGGCGAGCGCCTGCGAGGACACGTCGATGAAGATCTTCTCCGGCTGATCGCCGATGATCACGGCCTTCTCGACACCCGGCGTCGTCAACAGCATGTCGCGCGCCTGGATCGCGAACTTCTTCAGTTCCGGATAGCTGTAGCCATCGCCGCTGATCGATTGCAGCGTGATGAAGGTATCGCCGAATTCGTCGTTGAAATAGGGGCCGAGCAGGCCGGATGGCAGCTCGTTGGAGATATCGCCAACCTTCTTGCGCACCTGGTAGAAGGCGTCGGCGACGTCAGCCCCGTTGGTATCGCCCTTGATCTGCAGCGTGATGACGGCGGAGCCGGCGCGCGTATAGGATTTCACCCAGTCGATATGCGGGGTTTCCTGCAGCTTGCGCTCGATCTTGTTGACGACCTGATCCTGCATTTCCTGGATCGAGGCGCCCGGCCACACGGCCTGCACGACCATGACGCGGAAGGTGAAATCGGGGTCTTCCTTCTGCCCCATCCGCATCAGCCCGAGCACGCCGGTGATGAGGATCAGGCCGAACAGGAAGCGCGCGATGCTCGGATGGCCGATTGCCCAGCGCGACAGGTTGAAGGGCTTCTTCTCGGTGGTGGAGTTGTCCATTGTCCCGTTCCCTCTCCTGACCGCTTAGCGAACGACGTCGCCGGTCTCGGCCGCAGTTTCGGCGGATGCCGACTGCTGGCCCGGCAGCTTGACCTTGAGATTGTCGGTCATGAACTGCGTGCCGGCGGCAACCACGAGATCGCCCGTCTTCAACCCGTCGGCGATATTGACGCCGTCACCGGTGAAATCGGCGATCGTGACGTCGCGGGCATGCACGGTCTGCTGGTCGCGATCGACCACCCAGACGATCTTCTTGCCGTCCTTCTCGGCAAGTGCGGCGAGCGGGATGGCGACATGGATGTTGGCGTTGCTCACACTGGCCTCGATCGTCGCCGTCATGCCGAGCAGGACGCGGTCGTCATGCGGCAGGCTCACACGAACGGCAAACGTGCGCGACTGCGCATCCGCGCTGCCGGAGACCTCGCGCACCTTGCCATCGAGCACCAGCTTGGCCGAAGACCAGAAGCTCGCCTTGACCGTCTTGCCCGGCTTGAACTCGGCAATGTCGTTCTCAGGCACCGCGATCTGCACTTCCTTTTCGCCGTCCAGCGCGACAGTCGCAACCGGCGTGCCGGCGGCAACGACCGTGCCGGTATCGGCGCTGATCGCGGTGACGATGCCGCTCTGGTCGACCTTCAGCTCGGCATAGCTCACCTGGTTTTTCGCCTGGTCGAGAGAGGAGCGAGCCGCGTCGCGCGTGGAGACGGCCTGGTCATAGCTGAGCGACGCCTGCTCGAGCTGCGACTTCGCCGTCACGCTCTTGTCGAACAGTTGCTGGGCGCGCTTGTTGGCGAGATCAGCCGTGCCGACGCCCTTTTCGGCCGCCGCCAGATTGGCTTCCGCCGTCTTTGTCGCAAGCTCGTAATCCGTCGCGTCGATGCGCGCGATCACATCGCCCGGCTGGACACGGTCGCCGATATTCACGCGGCGCTCGGTGATCTTGCCGGCCACGCGGAAGCCGAGGTTCATCTCGACGCGCGCCTTCACCGCACCGGAATAATCAAGCGCTCGGGTCTCGCCGGCCTTGGCGATTTCCACGACCTTGACCGGCCGCAGGATCTCCTTGGTCTCCGCCTTCTTCTCTTCGCTGCAGCTTGAAAGCGCGAGCGAAACGGCGCCAACAAGGGCCAGGCTGGCAACGGACGGCAACTTGACTGTCTTCAGCGAAATCATCTTTCGCACTCCCGGTATGTTCATGTGTTGAATAGATTGGCGGCTGTACCGCCCGATTATTTCTTCAAAGCCCTGATGGAGAAGTCGATCAGCTCGTCCACCGTCGCTCGGTTGGTCTTGGCAAGACATTGCGCCACCATGATCGGGTGACAGAGCGTCACCGTGGCGGCGCCAAAGCAGCGCGACGCGGTCGCGGGATCCTGATCGACGAACTCGCCGGCCTCGATCCCCTCGCGGATAACGTCGGCCAGCAGATCGTGAATGCTGTCGACATGCCTCTCGATGACATGCCAGTCGCGCTCGATGGCGACGACCACCATCTCGTGCACCTTTTCCTGGTCGAGCATGGTCTCGACCGTCATCTGATATTGCCCGCGCACGAAGCGGCTGAGGCGCTCGGAAGCGCTGAGCGGCAGATGACAGATCTCGTAGGCCTGCTGGTAGCTCGCAGCCAGCATGCGCCCACAGATCGCCTGGTGGATTTCAATTTTCGAGGAAAAGAAGCGATAGACATTGGCCGGCGACATGCCGAGATCGCGAGCGATATCGGCAACGGTCGTCTTGGCGTAGCCATAGTGACGAAACAGCCGTTCGGCCGCATCGAGAATGCGGGTCACATTCTCCTGTTTGGTCGCTTCGAGAATGCTTTCAGCGGTGTCGCTCATGATTTTTGCCGTGTTGATTTACGACTGACGAATTTCGATTTTCGTCAGTCGTAAGACATCAGGAGGCGGAAGTCAATCTTTTGCGTTGCGGCGAAGTCCCCTCCTCGCCCTCGCAAAAGTCCCCTCCCCAACCCCTCCCCACGAGGGGGA
>NZ_DDHH01000030.1:0-31317 GCF_002338015.1 Rhizobium sp. UBA1881 | reverse complement strand
CTAACCAGGAAAGGCTCTAGAACGCACATAAAAAAACCCGGAGACGACTGGGAGGTCGGCACCGGGCAAGAGGCAGGGTTATTGGCTATCACCCTGCGGGGAAAACTGGTTTCGGCTCAATCCTGATTGAGCCGGTGAAGCGAATTGCGGCCGCGATTGCGCGCGGACCGCGTCAGCTGATCCGACGGATCCTCGAAGAAGGTTGAGGCCAGGAAGGCCGCGTCGAGATCGGCCCGCGAAAGGCCGATATCCCTCAGCTGGTTGTCGTCGAGCTCGTGCAGCGCGTTGATCTCCATACGATTGCGGAACACGCGCAGTACGGATGCCAGCGTTGCGAAACCGGCGACGAGACGCTGCGAAAAGGTCTTGGTCGCGGGGCTGCAGTCGAGTTCTAATATCCGGTCTGTCGTGCGCATGGGATGATCCTTTCATGGGCGCGCAACAACCCGCCCTTTCCGCGCGATCGGGCACGGAGAGGCAAGTTGGTTTTCGAGCGGACAGGCCGATTTGCCTGTCCATCACTTTGATTGATTTGCAGCCACAAGATGCCAAAGGGCTATTGATCAGTCCAACGAATGTTTCTAATGATTATCATCAGAGATGTTTATAGGTGAGAACCATGGCCGCGCCTCTTGATATTGACCAGCTGCAGACTTTCATTGCGATCATCGATTCCGGCAGCTTCACCAAGGCCGCCGACCGGGTCTACAAGACGCAGTCCGCCGTTTCGATGCAGATGCGCCGCCTTGAGGAGCGGATCGGCAAGCAGCTGTTCATCAAGGACGGCCGCGGCAACCGGCTGACCGTCGAGGGCGAGAAGCTGCTCAACTATGCCCGCCGCATCATCCGCCTCAACAACGAGGCGATCGCCGCCTTCGACGACAACCGGCTCGAGGGCACGCTCAGGATCGGCACGCCTGACGACTATGCCGAGCGCTACATGCCAGAGATCATCGGCCGCTTCGCCAAGACGCATCCGAATGTCGAGCTCTATATCGTCTGCGAGCCGTCGGTCGATCTTGCCGAGCGCATGCACAGGGGCGAACTCGACATCGCGCTGGTGACGCATAATCCGCGCGTGCGCATGTCCGACGTGGTCAGGACCGAACCGCTCTGCTGGGTCGGCTCGGCCAACCATCCGATCCGCGACGATGCGCCGGTGCCGCTTGCCGTCGGTCGCCGCGACTGCCCGTGGAGACAGACCGCCATAGCCGCGCTCGACGCGGGCGGGCGCGAACATCAGATCCTGTTCACCAGCTGGTCGTGCACCGTCATCGCGGCGGCGGTTCTCTCCGGACTTGCCGTTTCGACCATGCCGGAATCGGCGCTACGCACGGGCATGAAGGTGCTGACACAGGCGGACGGCTTCCCAGCGCTTCCTCCGGTGCAGATCGGCATCATGAAGCGGCCGGGCGTTTCGATCTCGCTGATGAACGCGATCACCGCACACATCACCGCCTGCCTCGACAACATCACGCCTGCCGTGGTGGAGGACAATCTCGACGCGGAGGTGAAGGGCACTTACGTGCGCGCCCAGCCGCGCCTGAAGGTCGCGAATACCGTAACCAGCTGGTAATTGGCACCAGCTGGTAATCCGCATCATCAGCCGACCAGCTCCGCGGGCATGGCTGTAAAGAAGGACGTGCGCACGAGGCATTTACATTCCTGTAGGATGCGTGCGGCAAAGAAGGGATCGCTTGTGACAGCAAGCCTGACCGACGAGCCGATCAGGTGGCTGAACAGATAGGTGCGTGCCTCGGTATCGACATCGCTGAGCTCTGGCGCGATGCGCTGGGCGGTTTCGCGAAAGATCCGGGCGATGCGGCTGTTGTGCTCCACATTGAGCTGCGAGAGGTCCTGATCGGTCTCCGTGCCGAGCCAGATTCCAAGGCTTGCGGCATCGTTGCGATAGTCCTCATAGTGCCAGTCGATGGTTGCCTCGAGCACATCGAGGGCTTCCGGCACCGATTGCACCGACGCGAAGGCGTCCGCGACCCTTGCGCGGATGGCCAGCGAATGGCGATCGAACAGCGCTTTGACGATCGCCGCCTTCTCGGGGAAATACTGGTAGACCGAGCCGATCGGCACATTGGCGGCAACCGCGAGTTCAGTCATGCGCATGGCGCCGACACCCTTGGCCGCGATCAGCTCCGAGGCGGCGGACAAGATCAGGTCCAGCCTCTGAATACTGCGTTCCTGTTTCGGCTTCCTGCGGAGGCCAATGCGATCGAAGCTCCCGACGTTCATGTCGTTCCCCATCCCTCTTATTCGCAGACCGGACATTGCCCAAAACCGGCCCTTTTGGCCGATATGACATGCAGGTCTTCATGAGGCGTAAACAGGATAGGTTGTATTTTATCGACAGGTAAAAGCTCAACCAAATCGAGGTGATACGCCCTGATTTGGTCGGTTTTTCGAGGGTAAATTTACGCAGTTTTTGCGGAAAGAACGCGTCGCATGGCGTGTAAGGCGCTGCCGTCACTCCCCGGCATCAGCAAGGCCGATTCGCGGGGAGCGAGGTGGCCGGCTCAGCCGTTCGGGAACATTATCCACACCGCAAGCCAGACCCACATGACGCCGAGCACGAGATAGCCGGCGGCAAAGAGCGGGCTGCGGTAGCGCAGATTGTTGCTGGTGACGTGGACGAAGGCGTGGACATAGCGCAAGGCGACGAAAATCCAGGCAAGCACGAGCGCGATCAGATTGTCGGCTTCGGTCATGTAGAGAAGGATGCAGCAGGCGTAGAACAGCACCGGCAGTTCATACTGATTGGCCAGGCTGTTCTTGACGATCAGGCTCTCGGTCGGCTCGCCCCGGTTTTCGCGATAGTCGGATGCATGCACCTTGCCCGACTTCAGCATCTTCTGGCGACGGTATCCAAGCAGCATGTAGAGCATATAGACCAGCGCCGCATGGGCGATGATGGGCCAGAACATCTCATAGCCTGTCATTCCGGTCATATGCTCGTCTCCTTTGCCAGTTTTCTTTTGGTGTCAGAGCTTTAGAGCAAACGAACCGGCGTTTCCAGTGTCGGTTGGGCCAGCGACGTCAGCGATCCGTCGGCGGCACGATGCGGTAGACGAGAAAGCGCAGGATGACGATGACGCAGACGGTGAGGCTCGCGAACTTCAGGCTCGACGCCCAGGGCAACAATGCCGCGGCGAAGCTCCACTCGGTGCCGCCGGCGAAGAGGTTGTCGGTCAGGATGTTCTCGGCGTAATCGGAGAAGCCGTAGAGGAAAGGCAGCGCATAGATCGCGGCTATCATCAAGGGATGCATCGGGCGATTGAAGTAGCGGCCTGCGGGGCGCAGCTTGGCGAGAACGGTAAAGAGGAACGCCGTCAGCACGAACGGCAGCATCAGATCGGGCCCGCGATGCATGGCGACAAGCAAGTCGCGCGCTTCCGGCTTTCGCTCGAGCAAGCCGCGCATGGCGTCGATATCGCTCGCATCATAGCGACCCAGCCGAGCTTCGAGCATCGCGGCGTGGGTCATATCCTGAAACGGCAGGACGTAGCCCAGGAGCATCCAGATAAAGACACCCACGGAGATGGCCGCGAGCAGCGCGACGACCGAGGTCGGAATACGGCTGCTCGCGTCGTTCATCAGGCGCCGGAACCCGGGTAGTTCGGGCTTTCGCGGGTGATGGTGACGTCGTGCGGATGGCTTTCGCGCAGGCCGGCGCCGGAGATGCGCACGAAGGTGGCGCGTTCCTGGAAGTCCTTGAGGTCCTTGCCGCCGACATAGCCCATGGCAGCCTTCAGGCCGCCGGCGAGCTGATGCAGAACGCCGGAGACCGGGCCCTTGTACGGAACCTGGCCTTCGATGCCCTCGGGCACGAGCTTGAGCGTGTCGCGCACTTCCGCTTGGAAGTAACGGTCCGCAGAGCCGCGAGCCATGGCGCCAACGGAGCCCATGCCGCGATAGGCTTTGAAGGAGCGGCCCTGGTAGAGGTAGACTTCGCCCGGGCTTTCATCGGTGCCGGCAAGCAGCGAGCCGATCATGACGGCGGATGCGCCGGATGCGATCGCCTTGGCGACGTCGCCGGAGAACTTGATGCCGCCATCGGCGATGACGGGGATGTCCTGCGCGCGAGCAGCTTCAACCGCCGACATGATGGCGGCGAGCTGCGGAACGCCGACGCCGGCGACGATGCGGGTGGTGCAGATCGAGCCCGGGCCGATACCGACCTTGACCGCATCCGCACCTGCATCGATCAGCGCCTTGGTGCCATCCGACGTCGCGACGTTGCCGGCCATGACGCGGACGGAGTTGGAGAGCTTCTTGACGCGGGCGACGGCGTTCAGAACGCCCTGCGAGTGGCCGTGGGCGGTATCGACGACGAGCAGGTCGACGCCGGCCTCGATCAGGCGCTCGGCGCGCTCGAAGCCATCGTCACCGACGCCGACGGCAGCGGCGGCGCGAAGGCGGCCCTGCGCGTCCTTGGAGGCGTTGGGGTTCAGCTGCGACTTCTCGATGTCCTTGACGGTGATGAGGCCGACGCAACGGCCTTCGCCATCGATCACCAGCAGCTTTTCGATGCGGTGGGCGTGCAGCAGACGCTTGGCCTCCTGCTGGTCGACGGTTTCCTTGACCGTGACGAGACCTTCGCGGGTCATCAGCTCATAGATCTTCTGGGCGGGATCGGAGGCGAAGCGGACGTCGCGGTTGGTGAGGATGCCGACGAGGCGGCCGGACTTCTCGACAACAGGAATGCCGGAGATGCTGTGGATCTTCATCAGCGCCAGCGCGTCAGCCAGCGTCGCATCGGGGCCGATCGTGACCGGGTTGACCACCATGCCGCTTTCGAATTTCTTGACCTGACGGACCTGCTCGGCCTGCTCGATCGGGGTCAGGTTCTTGTGAATGACGCCGAGGCCGCCGGCCTGCGCCATGGCGATCGCGAGACGGCTTTCGGTGACGGTGTCCATGGCGGACGAGATGATCGGTATATTGAGTTCGAAATCGGTGGCAATGCGCGTCGCGACGCTGGTCTGGCCCGGAAGGACGTCGGAGTGACCAGGCTGCAGCAGCACGTCATCGAAGGTGAGTGCGTCTAAACCGGTCGGCGTTTCAATGATGCGAGCCATGGCCAATTCCTTATAAAAGAAAAATACACCCTCACCCGGAACGTCTTATCCGCACCGGCGATGTGTAAGGTTGCTTTGGAAGTTGGCGAGGGCTGGTACCACGTCTATGGCGTTAAGGGAATAGTAAAAAATGTGGCCGGCCGTGGGTGGCGTGAGCGAGGTTGTAGAGCGGTCGCCATGCGCTCTCTTGCGCCGAAAGCACGTCGGCTAAGGTTTCTCGCCGCCTTCACCGCATCCTCATCGCTATGCCCGTTACAGGCATGCAGCGCGCTCAAGTCCTTGAGCGCAATGGACTCTTCTCGCCGCGCAGACGCGCGTCGGCTGGATTCCTGTGACGAGCACAGGAATGAGGGTGGAGAGAGACTGGCGCGCTTTCCCGCAGAGAAACGCACGCCGAAAACACGACAAGCCCGGCGCGGTGGCCGGGCTTGGTATGGCTGCCATGCAGCAGGATCAGAGGTCGAACTGGTAGGTCTTTGGAACGAAGCGGTAGCCGCTTTCGTAAACTTCCGCATAGCCGACAGCCGGGAACGGCATGTGGTAGCCGAGGAACGGCACCTTGTCGGCTGAGATCATGTCGAACACCTTCTTGCGGGTGGCGGCGGCCTGAGCCTTATCCATGTCGAAGCGGACTTCCCAAGTCGGGTTCTGCAGCGACAGGATATAGTGGTTGGCGGTATCGCCGGTGGCGATCAGGCGCTTTCCGTCCGACTCGATGTTGAAGATCATGTGGCCGGGCGTGTGGCCAGGGGCCATCATCGCGGTGATGCCGGAAGCGATCGTATCGCCTTCGCCGATGAAAGTCATCTTTTCGGCCAGCGGCACGACATTGGCGAGCACAGCCTTGTGGCCGCCTTCGGCCGGCGTTCCCTCGCGAGCCTTGTCGGTCCAGAAGTCGTACTCGGTCTTGCCGGCGACATAGCGGGCCTTGGCGAAGGCCGGCTTGCCGCCCTCCATCAAGCCGCCGATGTGATCGCCATGCAGATGGGTGAGTGCCACGATGGTGATGTCGTCGGTCGAGTAACCGGCAGCCTTGAGGCCGGCTGCGAGTTGGCCGTTGCCCTTGGCGCGACCGCTTTCGCCGAAGCCGGTGTCGACAAGGATCACCTCGGAGCCGGTATCGACCACGAAGGGCGCGAAGGTGTTGACGAACTTGTCCGTCGGCAGGAAGTTCTTGGCGAGCAGTGCCTGAACGGTTTCCGGCGTCTGGTTGGTGCCGAAGGTTTCATTCGGCTTTTCGCCAACCACGCCACCGTCCTTGACCACGGTGAACTTGAAGGAGCCGAGCTTGAACTGATTGAACTGGGGCTGCGTCGTCGCATCCATCTTGGTGTTATCTCCGGTTGCGGCCATCACGGCCGTCTCTTTCAAAATCATGGGCGCGGCCAGCAGGCCAACGCCTGCCGCTACAAACGCGCGCCTGTTCATCCCCATCGAAATCGCCATGTTCCATCCTTTGTAATAACGCACGGCACATTGGCGCGCCGCCCCCATCGTCATGACGGACCACCCTTTATCGCAATCCGCCGAAACGAACATATGTCAATTCCGCGCGTTGAAATGGCTGAACCATCCGTCTCACGCAGACGTGATGCATTCGCATTTCCTAAGATGAATGTGCACTTGGCAGATGCCGGTGCGAGGACTAAAGAGCAGTGGCTTTCCGAGCCGCCTTTGCTAGACCCCCAAGGCTTTCGCGCATGAACCGCATTGTTCCCCTGATCCTTGCCGTCGCGCTCTTCATGGAGCAGATGGATTCCACCGTCATCTCGACCGCGCTGCCGGCGATCGCCAACGACCTGCATGTCGGACCGATCACGCTGAAGCTGGCGCTGACATCCTATATGGTGTCGCTCGCCGTCTTCATCCCGATCAGCGGCTGGATGGCGGACCGGTTCGGCGCCAAGCGCATCTTCCGCCTCGCCATCTGCGTCTTCGTCGTCGGCTCGATCTTCTGCGCGATCTCATCCGGCCTGATCGAATTCGTCGTCGCCCGCTTCCTGCAGGGCATGGGCGGAGCGATGATGACGCCGGTCGGGCGCCTGGTGCTGTTGCGCACCACCAAGCGCAGCGATCTCGTCTCGGCCATGGCCTTGCTCACCATCCCGGCGCTCGTCGGGCCGCTCGCGGGACCGCCGCTCGGCGGCTTCATCACCACCTATTTCACCTGGCACTGGATCTTCCTGATCAACGTGCCCGTCGGCATCATCGGCGTGTGGCTGGCGACGATCTTCCTGCCCGAGGTCGAGGCGACGGCGCCGCCGAAGCTCGATATCACCGGGTTTGTGCTGACCTCGTTTGCCGCCGCCGGCGTGGTCTTCGGTCTCTCCGTCGTCAGCCTGCCGGCGCTGCCGCCGATCATCGGCATCGCCGCGACCGCGATCGGCATCGTCTGCGGTGCGCTTTATGTGCGCCATGCGAGACGGCACCCGGCGCCGATCCTCAATCTGCAGCTCTTCAAGAACCCGACCTTCCGGGCGTCGACGACGGGGGGCACGCTGTTTCGCATCTGCATCGGCGCCATGCCTTTCCTGACGCCGCTGATGCTGCAGCTCGGCTTCGGGCTGACGCCGTTCCAATCCGGCCTCATCACGTTTGCCGGCGCGATCGGCGCGATCACCACGAAATTCATGGCCAAGCGGGTGTTCGCGGCCGTCGGCTTCCGCTCGACGCTGCTGACTGCAGCAGGCGTGACCACGCTGGTGACTGTCACCACCGGCTTCTTCACGCCGACCACGCCGCATCTCGTCATCATTCTCGTGCTTCTGATCGGCGGTTTCTCACGCTCCTTCTTCTTTACCGGCGTCAACGCGCTTGCCTATGCCGATATCGACGATGCGCAGGCGAGCCAGGCGACATCGATGAGCTCCGTGATGCAGCAGATCAGCCTGGCGCTCGGCGTGGCCGTGGCCGCGGCGATCCTGGAGACCTCGATCTTCATTCGCGGCGAAGCACTGCAGGTGGTGGACTTCCACATTGCCTTCTACGTGATCGCGCTGATGACCGTGGTCGCAACCATCCCCTTCATCCGCATGGACAAGCATGCCGGCGCGCTGGTCTCCGGCCATCGCGTCAAGCCGCTCGCGCCAAGCGTGCTGGAGGCGGAACAGCAGGCGGTGAAGTAAGCGTCCGCAGCCCTTATTCGGCGGCCGGCTCCGGCGCCTCGCAGACGGCGCTCAGCTTGTTGCCATCGGGATCGCGCACATAGGCGGCATAGAAATTGGCGTGGAATGGGCGCAGGCCCGGCTCGCCCTCGCTGACGCCGCCGGCTGCGATCGCGGCGCGATAGAAGGCATCGACATCCGCCCTGGTTTCGGCCGCGAGCGCAATCATCGTGCCATTGCCATTCGATGCGCGGCGTCGGTTGAAGGGGGTCACGATCCACAAGCGGCAGCGGATATCGCCATCGGCGGCGTAGCCGATCTCTTCTTCCGAATAGCGCTGGCGGCGGTAGCCGAGAACGGGGAGCACGACATCATAGAAATGCCGGGCCTGGTCGATGTCGTTGGTTCCGAGCGTGACGTAAAGCAGCATTGATATCCGCGGTCATTCCGGTCTTGGCCCAATGATGGGCTGTCTTGGGAGTGTCATACTCCACCCGGAATGGCCCCGAAATCAAGCCTCGGTTTCGTCGGCCTGATGTTTGCGTCCCTTGAAGCCCTTGGCGAGCAGGAACATCTCAACGGATTCGGCGCGCGAGGAGGCCGGCTTGACGTGGACGACCTGCTTGAAATTCTGCTTCAGCAGATTGAGCAGGTCCTTTTCCGTGCCGCCCTGGAAGGTCTTGGCCAGAAAGTGACCGCCCTCGCCCAGAACCTCGATGGCGAAATGCGCGGCCACTTCGCACAGATGCATGGTGCGCAGGTGGTCCGTTCTGTGGTGGCCCGTGGTCGGCGCCGCCATGTCGGAGATGACGAGATCGGGCGTGCCGCCGACGGCCTCCATCAGCTGGTCGGGCGCCGTCGGATCGAGGAAGTCGAGCTGCAGGATCTTGACGCCGGGGAGCTGCGCCATCTCCAGGAAGTCGATCGCCGCGACGCGGATGTCCTCATCCGTCGAGCCGGTGACCTTGGCGGCGATCTGCGACCAGCTGCCCGGTGCGGCACCGAGATCAATGATGCGGCGCGCGCCCTTCAGGATGCCGTGCTTCTCGTCGATCTCCAACAGCTTGAAGGCGGCGCGGGCGCGGTAGCCTTCGAGCTGGGCGCGCTGCACATAGGGATCGTTGATATGGCGCTGCAGCCACTGGCGCGAGGACGCCTTCATCTTCTTGTTCTTGACGCGCTGGCCGAGCTTGCGGCCGGTGCGGTTGCCCGCAATGGTTGGCTTGGTCATAGCTGATCCCCTATTTGCCGCGCTTACTTGCCGCGTTGACCGCGGCGGTGGCGATGGCGCCGCCAGACGCCGTCATCCGCCATCATGTCCGTGAGAAGGCCTTCCCTCAAGCCACGATCGGCAACGCGCATGCGCGGGCTCGGCCAACGGCGGCGAATGGCCTCGAGAATGGCGCATCCGGCGAGCACCAGATCGGCGCGATCGGGCCCGATGCAGGGATTGGCGGCGCGGCTGGCGAAATCCCAGGAGAGGAGCTTGGCCTGCATGGCCGAAACCTCGTCATCGGACAGCCAGATGCCATCGACCTTGCGCCTGTCGTAGCGCGGCAGATCGAGATGGACGCCGGCAAGCGTGGTGACCGTGCCCGAGGTGCCGATCAGGTGGAAATCGCCGAGATCGCCATCGATGACGGGGCAATCGAAGCCGGAGAGCATGCCTTCGACCTCAAGCACCATGCCCTCGAAGACATCAGGCGTGACATCGCGGCCGCCATGGCGCTCGGAGAGGGTCACGACGCCGACGGGCAGCGAGGTCCAGTGGGTGATGTGATTGGCAAGCCGGCTGAAGCGGCTGTCGCCGATGCGGATGACGGCGATTTCCGACGAACCGCCGCCGATATCGAAGAGCACGACGGAGCGCGTCTCGCGCCCGACCAGCGAGGAGCAGCCGGAGACGGCCAAACGCGCCTCGGTCTCGCGATCGATGATCTCAAGCTCGAGCCCGGTCTCGGCGACAACGCGCTGAAGGAACTCCTCGCCATTGCTTGCCTGGCGGCAGGCTTCGGTGGCGATCAGCCGCATGCGGCGGATCTCGCGGTTCTTCAGCTTGCCGGCGCAGACGCGCAGCGCATCGACGGCGCGATCCATCGCGTCGTCGGACAGACGCCCGCTCGCAGCCAGTCCCTCGCCCAGGCGCACGATGCGCGAGAAGGCATCGACGACGCGGAACTGGCCCGGACGGGTCGGCTGCGCGATCAGGAGACGGCAATTGTTGGTGCCGAGGTCGAGCGCGGCGTAGAGCTCGTCCGGCCAGGGATGGGCGGAGGCCGGCCGTTCGCCGCGCTCCTGATGATGACGCTGGACGCGATTGTCGTTTTCGCCGCGTGCTTCCTGCGCGGGGCCACGGCCGACATTGGGCTGATTCGCGGGCGCCTGCGCGGGCTGATGACCTGATGGCTTTGTCTGCGCCAGCGGTCGGCCCTGAAGGCCTCGCTTGCCGCGATGCTTGCGCCGGCCGCGCTTTCCCGAAGCCGCGTCGCCATCATGCGCACTCGCACGATTGGCGGATGCGACCTGATCACCCTGTTGCTGCTGTCTTGGAGCACCCTCGCCCGACGCACCGGAACCGCGACGGCGGCGCTTGCGCTTGCGGGCCGATGTCTCGGCCGCAATGTCCGTTGGACGGGCATCCATTGGGCGCGCTGCCTCGCCGGCAATGCCGGAGGGGGCATGCGAAGCGGCCTGAGCTGCATTGCGAGATTGCCCGCCACGCTTGCCCTTGCGGCGCCTGGATTTCTTGCCATCCTTGCGCGCTGCCGCCGACGCCCCGTCAGATTGCGACTTAAAGCCGCCTTCGGGGTCTTCCACGTTGTTTTTCCACCGCGCCGCGCAAGTCCTGAAGGATGAACTCCCTGAGGTATGCTGCTGGCGCTCGTTCGATTTTGCGTTGGCGCGAAGATACCAGCGCTCGGCCAAAACGACAAATTCTTTTTCCCAACCCTCAAAAATCCGCCTTTTCCAACAAACCACAACGTCGTTCAAATTTTTTTCAAACAGCTATTTGCATTCCGCGATGATTTGGTTATAAGCGCCGCACAGCAGCCAAGCACGCTTCGGCAGCGACTGCTGGGGAATAGTTCAATGGTAGAACGACGGACTCTGACTCCGTTAATCTTGGTTCGAGTCCAGGTTCCCCAGCCAAACACTTTCGTCAAGAAAATCAGCACCTTACGTGTTCTAGCGGATCTCGCTTTAGGCGATTTCATGTTGCGTTATGTTGCAAACCAGTTTCCTTGATTTCCAACGGTTTCCAATGATGCACGGCTAGTCCACGCGACATGAAACGCAACATGCAACATGGGTTCCTCGCATGCGTGTGCGTGTGCGCGAGGCTTACGTTGTCCCTTAGCCCTCTATCGCTTCAGAAGGAGGCTTCGGGCGCTCCCAGATTGTCGCAAGGTTCACGACTTGGATGCGCCCATCATCATTTTTCGACGCTTTTCCGCGTTGAATGCTATCTACGTCGGCAATGCCTTGAAGGGCGGTTACCAGTCTCTGTATAGCGACTTCGCTCGGCGGTGGCTGTATGACCGGATAGAGTTCCTGTCCGATAAGCGACACGGAGGTGCACTCCACTGCAAAGATCACCCCCGGCTTTCCGCGCACAACCACTCCTTCCACACCAAGCGTGAAAATAGCTACACCGCTCTCGTTGATCTGCGATCTGAAGGTTGTGTCCACGTCAAGTTGACCTATCAGTCCGGCTAGGCGAGCGACCTTAAGCTGAGTAAACGAGTCGCCACTCGCTTCCGAGTCAACCATTACAAATTGACCGTTGAAGAGCCCGGATAGGAGAGCCTCGACAGCGTCAGCGGTCGTCTTGTCGAGTACCGATATAAATTGCAAGGTCCTCAGTGAGAATGAGCTTGGCTTCCTGATCTCGCCAGACAGTACGCGCGCCCAAGTTTCCCTAAGCTCTTCCGAACTTGCTTTTTCAGCATATTCTTCGAAGACGTTCATCCAATCGTCCGATGGACCTTCCGTGTCCTCGGCCGGAGGAGAGTCGGCAAGATGTTCCGCCGTCTTTTGAGCCACCGCTTCCCTGTTTTCCTGCTTGCGGTGTAGGTCAGAAACATAGCGGGACAGCGCACGGTCCAGCAGTTGCGGATCAGCGATCGCTGCATCGGCGGAAGCCTTTGCCACTGCCTTCATTATAGTGGTCCTCGCCGCCGTCTCATCGTTGATCTTTTCGGCTCTGGCTTTGAGCCATGCTGCAGGGATGTCTGTTGCCCCCGCAATTAGCCGACTTATCGCTTTGCCCGCCGGCCCCGCGATGATCTGTGGCAATCCGCCTTCGGAAAGTGACTTAGCCACATCGGTCCAGGTAGTCGGTAGTTTAGACGGCTCTTCTTCGCTCATGATCGAATCTCCCACGTGGGACGATGAAATCACAAGTTTAATCGAGACGTCGAGTCGTGCAGTTTTTCAGTACCGCTGTTTCCCCAGACGTCTAAGCTCTGGGCGGGGCTCTCAGATCTCCCCACTACCCTTGGAAGTGGTGGAGACCGTCGCGGGGCTCCCGTCAATTGGCCGCTCTCGGTTGCCCCAGTGTTCAAGTTGCCGGGCACGTTGGTGCTTCGAAATCGAACAAATAGATAAAATGCCCGGTTTAAATGCGACCAAACATTTCGATGCACCGTCTAGTGATTTCCTCATTAGCAAGGAGATCGACGACCCATGATAAACGAAAAGAATATGTTCAGCGCCAATCCATAATTCTCCAAGTATGCACCTAGGGTCGCAAAGGCGATGTCCTACACCCCGAATATTGGGGCTCTCGAAGAACTAGTGGAAAACAACCAAAGAACGCTTACCCGCGCTTTGCACAACCTAAGCATCCGATGCGGCAGCATTCAGCCTCAAACTCTCATGATTGCTGCAAGTACTTTGTCTTGCGCACCATGGGAGTAATTACCGCCGGGAGCCTTTGTTGACTTATGCCCAAAGCTGCATCTGCCGTGGGCGATCCTCGGCACAAAAAATCGACCGGTAGCAACCAGGACTTTTCTCCAACTATAGACTGTGCCATCGGTCATGGCGAACCGCCAGCCACCACGACACTTTTCCACGCCCCTCACCCCCGCCGCAGCGTAAAATACCGCTGCGCCGTCTCCGCCCGGTTGCGCAGCGCCGGCGGGAATGCATACTCGCCGCAGGCCTCGAACACGAACCCAGCCTTCACAAGCGTGTTGGTCATCACCTCGGTCAGCTCCGCCGTCGTGCGGTAGATGGCGTTGTAGACTTCGTCGAGTTCTTCGGAGAAATGCTCCTTCAGCGTCAGGCGGACGTCGAGTTCGGAGAGGGATTCGCGGACGTAGATCGTGGCGTTCGGGGCTGCGAGCTTGGCGATCATCTTGAAGGTGTCGTGGACGGCTTCGTCGTTGAGGTAGATGAAGAGGCCGGTGATCAGGAAGAAATCGAAGGGCGGTTGCAGCTTGAAGTCTTCGACGGCGATCCGGGGGACTTCGACGACCTGGAACTGGACGTTGTCGTCATCGCCGATCTCGGCCTTGGCGCGGGCGATCAGTTCTTCGGAGAAATCGAAGCCGAGATACTGGTTGCCGTTGTTGTTGTAGAAGCTGGCGAGGCGGCCGGCGCCGCAGCCGAGTTCGAGGATCTTCGACGGACGTTCGAGGCGCGGCAGGAGATGCGTCTTCTCGTGTATGTCGCGGTCAACCGCGATCGTCGAGCCCTCGGATTGCAGCATCACGGCGTTGACGGCATTGCCTTCCTTTTTGGCGCGACCATTGAAGAAGTCGCGGACCTTGAGGACGTCGATGCTTTCCTGGTCCTTGTATATGCGGCTCATGCTCGGTTCCGTTTCGTAATTGTTTGCTTGAAGCGTGTCGCGATCCCCTGGATCGGCTGTCACGCTTCGAGCCTTTGTTTTATCGCATGTCGGTGTCGCAAGGCCGCTGCGCACTCTTGCGCGACATGCTTCAGCCGGCCAACGCCTGCAGATTGAAGTAGTGGAGATTGTCCCGCGCCAGCGCCAGATCCTGCTCGCTGTCGATCTCGTAGGCGATCACTTCGTGGGTGCGGATCGGCAGGAACTGCCGGAGGTGCTCGTAGACCGCCGTATTGCCGATATCGGCGAAGTAATCGACCGGCAGCCAGGCGATGTTGGCCCATTCATATTCGGTCGGATCGTCGCGGCGGAAACTTACGGCAAGGCCGTCCTCGCGCGTCAAGAAAACGGCGTCGCGGGTCTTGGTCTTGGTGATGCCGAGCTGTGCCACGCCGGGCTCGCAGGAGGCGAGGAAGGCGGCGAAGCTTTCCGGCTCGACCAGCATGTCGCCATCCATGAACAGGCAATCGCCCTTGATATAGCGGCCACCGAGCTCGTAGCTGTGCAGCGTGGTGGTGCTGCGGAAGCCGGGGTTGCGCACGACGAGCACATCCGGGCGGATGGCGCGGATTGCTGATATGACGGCCTTTTCCTCGAAGCCGACGATGACGCGGACATCCTCGACATCCTTCAGCAGTGACAGCAGATGCTTGATGATCTTGACGCCTTCGATCTCGACCAGGCACTTCGGCTTGCCATGGCCCAGACGCGAGCCGAGGCCGGCCGCCGCGATTACAGCGTGTTTAACAGACGGCATAGCGACTTCCCATCGAGAGCGACATAGTTGGACACGGAGACCAGCGCGTCGGGCGCGCTATGCAGGCCGGTGAAGGCAATACCGATATCGGCGACGTCGAAGAGCGGCACGTCGTTGAAGCCGTCGCCGATGGCGACGAGGCGGTCGAACTCGTCCTTCAGCTCGAGGCCGGCGACGTTCTTGCGCATGACCGTGTCGAGGCCGGTGACCCAGCCGTCCTTGTCGGTCGTGGCTGTCGAGGTGTAGAAGCGGCAGCCAAGGCGCTCGACCAGCGGCGCGATCCAGAGATCGAGATTGCCCGTCACAACGAAGCAGCGATCGCGGTTCTCGCGGATGAACTGCTCGATATCGGGATCGAACTCCACCTCGGAAACGATCGACTGGATGCGATCGAGGCCAGCGCTGCGCAGGATGGCGAAGCGCAGGCGGAAGGAATCCTCGAAGGGGATCATGCCCGACATGGTGAGCTCGGTCAGGAGCCGCATTTCGGCTTCGAGGCCAAGCTCCGAGGCGATCATCGGCAGCAGTTCGGCGCGGGTGATCGTGCCATCGAGATCGAAGGCGAAGCCGGTGCCACGCTTGTGGCCGGGAACGGCACCCGTGTCGTTGGCGGCGGGCAGTGTCAAAGCATGCTGTTGCGCGCGGTACATGATCAGGACCTCGACGTCTGTATATCGGCTGCGATGGAATCAAGAATGATGCTGGAGGCCGGCTCGGTGCGCGGGAGCAGCACCTTCAGAAGCTCCTCGCGCTCCTTCACCAGCTTCCAGGCCTTGCCGTCCTTGTAATCGAGCGCCACCTGGCGCAGCTGATTGAAGGTTTCGACGCGGTGGGCGGCGCGTTCGGCAAGCCGACCCAGCGCATTGAAGGCAGCGTGGACACCGGAATCGATGAAGATCAGCGGCTTTTCGAACAGATGGTATTCAGTGAGGAAGGAGACGCCGTCGGTGATCATCAGATCGGAGGCGTCGAACAGCTCGCCATAGGTGCCTTCGCGAATGGCGCAGTTGGGCAGCGCCGACCAGACATCGAGATAGCGCTGATAGGAATTATCGCGGAAGAGGCCGCTCTGCTCGGCGCCGAAGGCAAGTGCCGGATGCGGCTTCAACACGAACTGGATATCCTTGGCGGAGCGCGCCCAATCCAGCATCTGCTTGTAGATCTTATGGAAAACGCCAAAGCCGAAGCCATTGACGGCCAGCGAATGGTGCGGCGCCCAAATGACGCGGAAGGTGCGTCCGTTCGGCTCGGCGATTGGCCATTCGCCTTTGCCCTTGGCCTCCATCAGCTTGTTAAGCTTGGGATAGCCCGTCAGCACGAACTTGTCCGGATCGGAATGCGTGAAAGAGCGGTAATAGGACTGCGTCATCTCCGTCTCGCAGAAAACCTTCCAGGCGAGACGATGATATTGCTGGTCGTAGTTGTCGCTATAGGCTTCGTCGTCTTCGCTTTTGGCATCCGGGTTGGCAAGCACGCCCATGCCATAAGGCACCACGCAGATGCGCGCGAAGGTGATCTCCATCGTTCTCAAGCCATGCGGCACCGGAGAATCCCACTGCTGTTGGCGGAACACCACGTCGGGCATCAGATTGCGCAGGATGTCGAGCGCATCGAAGGAATGCATATCGAGGCGGATATGGGGAATGCCGAGCGCGGTCAGCCCTGCGTGGACCTCCTCCTCGCCCGCGAACTCCGCCACGCCGAGCTGGCTGTTATCGATCGAGACGACCATGGGGTGATAGCGATCGTCCTCGGTCATCGCCCAGTAGACATCGGCCAGCGCATCCCACATCGGGATCGACTGGACAATGAAGACGCAACGGATCTTCGGTGTCGCGGGGCCAAGGCGGCGCAGCGTCAGATGGCTGACCTGCTTCAAGACGTGCATGCCGACGCCGAGGCTGCCGAGCCGCGCGTCGAACTTGGTCAGCACTTCCTTGGTAAGCGGCACCTTGTCGTGATTGTTCAGCTCGATCGCCGTTTTGACGATCTCGTTCATCTGCTGCGGCAGGGCCGTGAGCTGGGAATGGAATGTCTGCAGCAGCTTGGCGATTTCGAACTGGACCGAGCCCTGCGTATCGATGCGCTGCGTCAACTCTTCGACTTGCGCCTTCAACGATGCCAATTCGGCAAGGGTCTCGGCCGAAGAATTGCTTGGCTCGGTCGTGGGCATTCAGATCGCCTTCGTACATTCAAGAACGGCATTCAGCCGAACGCAGGTCTGCTTCTTTATCCGCAAACCCTAGGCCGGGAAGCTTTCGCCAAACTGGCCTGAATGCCGGCTTTTGCCGCCTGCCGCGACCGCCGAACCCACCAGCGCATTTATAAGATTTTTATATTGGCGGCTTTTTCCGCGTCTCGAACCTTAATGCGCTTCGGCCGCATATTGATGGCCGGGCGATCGCAAGATCTTGCCCGAGACACCAGGGACAAGCGCATGGCCCACCGGCCGCCGCCGCGTCTCCATTTCGAAAACAATTCAAGGAGTGATGGTCGATGATCGACATCGTTCTGCTCGGCATCACGATCTTATTCTTCGTGCTCTGCGCCGCCTACGCACACGTCTGCGACAGCCTCTAGCGGGAGAAAAACAGTGATATTCGACTATGTCCTCAGCGGTGCCGTGACCGTGTTCCTCACCGTCTACCTCACCTATGCCCTCATCCGCCCTGAGCGATTCTGATCTCTCATAGCGCCGGGTATTGAAAGTTAATCAAGATGACCCTCAACGGATGGCTTCAGATCCTGCTTTACTGCGGGATCGTTCTCGCGCTCGTCAAACCGCTCGGCGGCTACATGACGCGTGTCTTTTCGGGCGAGCGCACGCTTCTCTCACCCGTCCTCGTTCCGATCGAACGGGGACTTTACGCATTGTCGGGCACCAGCGAGCGCGAAGAGCAGCACTGGACGACCTATGCGATCTCGATGCTCGCCTTCAATCTCCTGGGCGCGCTGGTGCTTTACGCGCTGCTGCGCCTGCAGGCGGTACTGCCCTATAACCCTGCCGGCATGGCCGCGGTCGGGCCCGAGCTCTCCTTCAACACCGCCGTCAGCTTCGTCAGCAACACCAACTGGCAGAACTACGGCGGCGAGAGCACGATGTCCTATCTGACGCAGATGGCCGGGCTGACCGTGCAGAACTTCGTCTCGGCGGCCACCGGCATTGCCATCGCGCTTGCCTTCATCCGGGCGTTTTCGCGCGCATCCGGCAAGGCGGTCGGCAATTTCTGGGTCGATATGGTCCGCGCGACCTTCTACATCCTCCTGCCGCTCTGCATCGTCATGACGCTTGTTTTCGTCGCACTCGGCGTGCCGCAGACGCTTGGCGCGTATGTCGAAGC
The DNA here is from genome assembly GCF_002338015.1 of Rhizobium sp. UBA1881. Taxonomy (NCBI): domain Bacteria; kingdom Pseudomonadati; phylum Pseudomonadota; class Alphaproteobacteria; order Hyphomicrobiales; family Rhizobiaceae; genus Rhizobium; species Rhizobium sp. UBA1881. The sequence continues at coordinate 13,168 of NZ_DDHH01000030.1, read as the reverse complement.
GACCACGCTCGAAGGCGCCAAGCAGACGATCGCGGTCGGACCCGTGGCCTCGCAGCTGGCAATCAAGATGCTGGGCACCAATGGCGGCGGCTTCTTCAACGCCAATTCCGCGCACCCCTTCGAAAATCCCGACGCGATTTCCAACCTGATCCAGATGGTGGCGATCTTCGCGATCGGTGCTGCGATGACCAACGTTTTCGGCCGCATGGTCGGCAACCAGAAACAGGGTTGGGCGATCCTCGCCAGCATGTTCGTGCTCTTCCTCATCGGCGTCGGCGTCACCTACTGGGCAGAAGCTGCCGGCAATCCACTGATGCATGCCTTCGGCCTTGAAGGCGGCAACATGGAAGGCAAGGAAGTGCGCTTCGGCATCACGCTCTCCTCGCTCTTCGCCGTCATCACCACGGCGGCGTCGTGCGGCGCGGTCAACGCCATGCACGGCTCGTTCACGGCGCTCGGCGGCCTGATCCCGCTCATCAACATGCAGCTTGGCGAAGTGATCGTCGGCGGTGTCGGCGCGGGCTTCTACGGCATCCTGCTCTTCGTCATCATCGCCATCTTCGTGGCCGGCCTTATGGTCGGGCGCACACCTGAATATCTCGGCAAGAAGATCGAGGCGAAGGAGATGAAGATGGCGGTGCTTGCCATCCTCTGCCTGCCGCTGACTATGCTGGTCTTCACGGCAATCGCAAGCGTGCTGCCTTCGGCCGTCGCCTCGGTCGGCACGGCTGGACCGCACGGCTTCTCGGAAATCCTCTACGCCTATTCGTCCGCCGCCGCCAACAACGGCTCGGCCTTCGGCGGGCTGACGGGGAATACGCCCTGGTACAACGTGACGCTCGGGATCGCGATGCTGGCCGGCCGTTTCCTGGTCATCATCCCGGCTCTTGCTATCGCCGGCTCGCTGGCGGCCAAGAAGACGGTTCCGGCCTCGAACGGCACCTTCCCCACGGATGGCCCGCTGTTCGTCGGACTTCTGACAGGCACCATCGTCATCGTCGGCGGCCTGACCTTCTTCCCGGCGCTGGCGCTCGGTCCCGTCATCGAGCACCTGATGATGATCTCGGGCCAGACGTTCTGAGGACATGACCATGCTGATCCGCCACTTCAGGCGCCACAAGCTCCCTGCCCGTTCCGGTCTTCCGGGGCGGGCGGTGGGGCCGACGCCAGGCCGGTCGCTCAAGGCGTCGGACGCCATCTTGATCATACTGGCGGCGCTGCTTGTGGCGGCCGCCCTCTACAAACTGATTTTCGGCTGACCGGCCAACCGGTCGCCCCATCCCCGTCTCAAACGCTGGAGTTCTCTTATGAGCCAGGCAAAATCCGTGAGCATCCTCGATGCCCGCATTCTCATTCCGGCCTTCGGCGCGGCTTTCAAGAAGCTGAACCCGAAGGCGCTTGCCAAGAACCCGGTGATGTTCGTCGTCGCCACGGTTTCGGTTCTGACCACCGTCCTCTTCATCCGCGATCTCGTGACCGGCGGCAGCAATCTCGGCTTCTCGTTCCAGATCAACCTGTGGCTCTGGTTCACGGTGCTGTTCGCCAACTTCGCCGAAGCGGTCGCGGAAGGCCGCGGTAAGGCGCAGGCCGATTCTCTGCGCAAGGCGCGCACCGAAACCCAGGCCAAGTTGCTGACCGCCAACAATGGCAGCGGCTATCGCATGGTGCCGGGCACCAGCCTGAAGGTGGGCGATCTCGTGCTGGTCGAGGCGGGGGATATCATCCCGTCCGACGGCGAAGTGATCGAAGGCGTGGCCTCCGTCAACGAGGCGGCGATCACGGGTGAATCGGCGCCCGTCATCCGTGAATCGGGTGGTGACCGCTCGGCTGTCACGGGCGGCACGCAGGTGCTGTCCGACTGGATCCGCGTTCGCATCACGGCGGCGGCCGGCTCGACCTTCATCGACCGGATGATCGCGCTCGTCGAAGGCGCCGAGCGGCAGAAGACGCCGAACGAGATCGCGCTCAACATCCTGCTTGCCGGCATGACGCTGATCTTCGTACTCGCTACGGCGACGATCCCGAGCTTTGCCGCCTATGCCGGCGGCTCGATCCCGATCATCGTGCTCGTCGCACTGTTCGTGACGCTTATCCCGACGACGATCGGCGCGCTTCTCTCTGCTATCGGCATTGCCGGCATGGACCGCCTCGTGCGCTTCAACGTGCTTGCCATGTCCGGCCGCGCGGTGGAGGCAGCCGGCGACGTCGACATTCTGCTCCTCGACAAGACCGGCACGATCACGCTCGGCAATCGCCAGGCGACCGCGTTCCGCCCCGTACGTGGGGTCAGCGAGCAGGAACTGGCCGATGCGGCGCAGCTCGCCTCGCTTGCCGACGAGACACCCGAGGGTCGCTCGATCGTGGTGCTCGCCAAGGAGAAATACGCAATCCGCGGCCGCGACATGACCAGCCTGAAGGCCACCTTCGTGCCCTTTACCGCGCAGACCCGCATGAGCGGCGTCGATGTCGAGGGGTCTTCGATCCGTAAGGGCGCCGTCGATGCGGTGCTCTCCTATGTCGACGGTGGTTCCGCCATCGCTTCGGGCAATACGGCAATCGCGCTGCGCTCGAACTCCGACACGGTGCGCGAGTTGCAGGCCATTGCCGACGAGATCGCCAAGGCGGGCGGCACGCCGCTTGCCGTTGCCCGGGACGGACGCCTGCTCGGCGTCATCCAGCTGAAGGACATCGTCAAGGGCGGCATCCGCGAGCGTTTCGCGGAACTGCGCCGCATGGGCATTCGCACCGTGATGGTGACCGGCGACAACCCGATGACGGCGGCGGCAATCGCGGCCGAAGCCGGCGTCGACGATTTCCTGGCGCAGGCGACGCCTGAGAACAAGCTGGCGCTGATCCGCGAGGAGCAGGCCAAGGGCAAGCTGGTCGCGATGTGCGGCGACGGCACCAACGACGCGCCGGCGCTGGCGCAATCGGATGTCGGCGTCGCCATGAACACCGGCACGGTGGCCGCCCGCGAGGCCGGCAACATGGTCGATCTCGACAGCGACCCGACGAAGCTCATCGAGATCGTCGAGATCGGCAAGCAGCTCCTGATGACACGCGGCGCGTTGACCACTTTCTCGATTGCCAACGACGTCGCCAAGTACTTCGCCATCATCCCGGCGATGTTCCTGACCTTCTATCCGCAGCTGACGGCGCTCAACGTCATGGGCCTGTCGACGCCGCAGAGCGCCATTCTCTCGGCGATCATCTTCAACGCGTTGATCATCATCGCGCTGATCCCGCTGTCGCTGCGCGGCGTGCGCTATCGGCCGATCGGCGCCGGCGCGCTGCTGTCCCGCAACCTGTTGATCTACGGCCTGGGCGGTATCGTCGTTCCGTTCGTCGCCATCAAGGCGATCGACATGGCGATATCAGCCATCGGCCTCGTCTAAGGAGTTATGTCCATGCTCAAGCAACTTCGCCCCGCGATCGTGATGATCATCGCCACTACCGCCATCACCGGCCTCGTCTATCCGCTCGCCATGACGGGCGCGGCACAGGCGCTGTTTCCCGCCCAGGCCAACGGCAGCCTGATCGAGAAGGACGGCAAGATCATCGGCTCGTCGCTGATCGGCCAGGCCTTCACCGGCGAGCAGTATTTTCACGGTCGCCCGTCGGCGGCCGGCGACGGCTACAATGCGGCAAGCTCCAGCGGCTCCAACCTCGGCCCCACCAGCCAAAAGCTGATCGACCGGGTGAAGGCCGACTACGAGGCCGCCAAGGCCAGCAACCCGAACACGCCCGTGCCGACCGACCTCGTCACCGCGTCGGGCAGCGGTCTTGACCCGCACATCTCGCCCGATGCCGCCTATTTCCAGGTCCCGCGTGTGGCCAAGGCGCGTAGTCTGGACGAGGCCAAGGTGAAGGCGCTGGTGGATGGCGCTGTCGAGGGCCGGGAGCTTGGCTTTCTCGGGGAGCCTGTGGTCAATGTTCTCAAGTTGAACCAGAGGCTTGATGCTTCTATGAGTGAGTGAAACAGCCAGAGCCCCCCTCACCCGGCCTCCGCTGCGCTCGGCTACCCTCTCCCCGAGGGGAGAGGAGAACCGCAGGCGTCGCGGCTCCTCCCTTCTCCCACGGGGAGAAGGTGGCCCGAAGGGTTCAGGTGCAGCAAGTTGCACCTGGGATGAGGGGGCCGCTTGCGCCGACCGCCAGGAAAGAACAACACCGCATGCCAGACGACAACCGCGAACAGGCCGGACGGCCCTCGCCCGAGGCGCTTCTTGAAAAAGCGCGGGCGGAGACGCGTGGGCGGTTGAAGATCTTTCTGGGGGCAGCGCCGGGCGTCGGCAAGACTTATGAGATGCTGGCTTCCGGACGCGCGAAGATTGCCGATGGGGTCGATGTGGTGGTTGGTGTCGTCGAGACGCATGGCCGCAAGGAAACGCAGGCGATGCTTGCGGGCTTCGAGATCGTGCCGCGCGTGATGGTCGACTACCGTGGTCGGCGGCTGGAGGAGATGGATATCGATGCCATCATCGCCCGCAAGCCCGACCTCGTGCTGGTCGACGAACTCGCCCACAGCAATGCCGAGGGCAGCCGGCATCCGAAGCGCTACCTCGACGTCAAGGAACTGCTCGACCGCGGCATCGATGTCTATTCGACGCTCAATATCCAGCATGTCGAGAGCCTGAATGATGTCGTCTCGCAGATCACCCGCATCCGGGTGCGCGAGACTGTGCCGGACAAGGTGATCGACATGGCCGACGACGTCGAGATCATCGATCTCACGCCCGACGACCTGATCAAGCGTCTTCATGACGGCAAGGTCTACATGGCCAATACCGCCGAGCGGGCGCTGACCAACTATTTCACGCCGGGCAACCTGACGGCGCTGCGCGAGCTGGCGCTTCGGCGCACGGCGCAGCGGGTGGACGACCAGCTTTTGAACCACATGCAGGCGCATGCGATATCGGGCCCGTGGGCGGCAAGCGAGCGCGTGCTGGTGTCGGTCGATCACCATCCGGCCTCGGCGTCGCTGGTGCGCTACGCCGCGCGCATGGCCTCGCGGCTGAGGGCGCCGTGGGCCGCCGTCTATGTCGAGACCAACCGCTCGATCAACCTCAGCGAGGCCGAGCGCGACACACTGGCCGCCAATCTCAGGCTGGCCGAACAGCTAGGCGGCGAGGCGATCACCGTTCCCGGACGCGAGACCTCGGAAGAGCTGATCCGCTACGCCGCTTCCAACAACGTCACCCACATCGTGATCGGCGCGCCGAAGCAGCCGACTTGGCGGGAGTGGTTCTCGCCGTCTGCCGCCGATCTCCTGATCCGCAAGGCGGGCGACATCAGCGTTCACGTCATTTCGGGCGACGAGCAGAAGGGTGGCGCGCAACGCGGCGTGAAGGCGGCCGCCGCACGGCCGGCTCTCGATCTGCGCGCTTATCTGCTGGCGGTGGTCTATGTGGCGATCGCGCTCGTGGCCGGTATCGTGCTTGACCAGGTGCTCGACGTGCGCAATCTGGCGCTGGTGTTCCTGATGGCGGTGCTGACCTCGGCGGTGCTGCACGGGCTACGGCCAGCACTGTTTTCCTGCCTGCTCGGTGCATTCGCCTTCAACTTCTTCTTCCTGCCGCCGCGCTACACGCTGACGATCAGCGATCCTGAGAGCGTGCTGGCGCTGTTCTTCTTTCTCGGCGTTGCGATCGTCGCCAGTAACCTGACGGCAACGGTGCAGCGGCAGGCATCCGCGGCGCGGCAAAGGGCGCGGACAACCGAGGATCTCTATCTCTTCTCGAAGAAGCTGGCGGGCACCGGCACGCTTGACGACGTGCTCTGGGCGACCGCCTTCCAGCTGGCCTCGATGCTGCGGGTGCGGGTCGTGCTGCTGCTCCCGGAGAATGGGACGATCGCCGTCAGGGCCGGCTATCCGCCCGACGATACGCTCGACGATGCCGACATCGCGGCCGCGCGCTGGGCCTGGGAGCACAACCACGCCGCAGGGCGCGGTGCCGATACCCTGCCCGGCGCCAAGCGGCTCTATGTGCCGCTGCGCACCGGACGCGCCGCCGTCGGCGTGATCGGGCTCGACAGCGACCGCCGCGACGGACCGCTCCTGACGCCGGAGCAGCAGAGATTGCTCGACGCGCTGGCGGACCAGGCAGCACTGGCGATCGAGCGTATCCAGCTCGTCGCCGACGTTGACCAGGCGAAGCTGGCGGCAGAGGCCGACCGGCTGCGCTCGGCGCTGCTGACCTCGATTTCCCACGACCTGAAGACGCCGCTTGCCGCAGTGCTTGGCGCCTCGACCACGCTGCGCGATTATTTCGCCTCGATGAGCGAGGAGGATCGCAAGGATCTGCTTTCTACCGTGGTCGACGAATCCGAGCGGCTGAACCGCTTCATCGCCAACCTGCTCGACATGACCCGGATCGAATCCGGGGCGATGGAGCCGAATTCGGCACTGCACGATGTCGGCGACATCGTCGGAAGCGCTCTGCGCCGTGCGGCCAAGATCCTGTCGCACCACGGCGTGCATGTGACCATCCCGGCGGACCTGCCGACTGTGCGGGTCGATCCCGTTCTCTTCGAGCAGGTGCTGTTCAATCTCATCGACAATGCCGCGAAATACGCGCCCGAGGGTTCGACCGTCGAGATCAAGGGATGGGCCAACAATGGCATCGTGACCGGCGATGTCATGGTTCAGGTCGCCGACAGCGGGCCAGGCATTCCTGATAATGATCTCGACCGCGTGTTCGACACTTTCTACCGGGTGCGCAAGGGCGACCAGGTGCGGGCCGGCACTGGGCTTGGCCTCTCCATCTGCCGCGGCTTCGTCGAGGCGATGGGCGGCACCATCACCGCCGCGAACCGGCCCGACCGATCGGGCGCCGTCTTCACCATCAGGCTCCCCCGCCCCCAAGAGATCACGAATGACATCACGAAGCTGGAAGATATGAAATGACCGGTTCGCCCGTGAAGATTCTCGTCGTCGACGACGAGCCCCCTATCCGCAAGCTTTTGCGCGTCGGCCTGACGGCGCAAGGATACGAGGTGCACGAGGCGCCGGATGCGGCGACCGCGCGCGCGCTTGCAAGCGAGGTCGCCCCCGATCTCATCGTGCTCGACCTCGGCCTTCCCGACACGCCGGGCCACGCGCTGCTTGGCGAATGGCGCGAACAGGGGCTGACCACCCCCGTCGTCATCCTCTCCAGCCGCACCGATGAAGGCGGGATCGTCAAGGCGCTGGAGACGGGGGCGGACGATTATGTGACCAAGCCCTTCGGCATGAACGAACTCGGCGCCCGCATCCGCGTGGCGCTGCGCCACCGGCTGCAGCAGCAGGGCGAGAAGGCGGTGTTTCGCACCGGCGGGCTGTCGATCGACCTCGTCAAGCGGATCGTCAAGGTCGACGAGCGCGAGATCAAGCTGTCGCCGAAGGAGTACGACATCCTGCGGGTGCTGGCGCAGTACTCCGGCAAGGTGCTGACGCATCAGTTCATGCTGAAGCAGATCTGGGGACCGGCGGCGGATGTGCAATATCTGCGCGTCTATGTGCGCCAGCTGCGGCAGAAGATCGAGGCCACGCCCGACCAGCCGCAATACATCACCACCGAAACCGGCGTCGGCTACCGGCTGCGCGAGGCCGACCTGCCTGCAACCGAAAGTGCTTCACCAGAGGGCCGATGAGGGATAGAGCAGTGATCGGTTGATACAGAAGAATGGACCGCATCATGACCGATACCGTTACCGACCGCTTCCTGCGCTATGTCGTCATCGACACGCAATCCGACCCGCAATCGCCAAGCCAGCCCTCCACCGAGAAGCAGAAGAACCTCGGGCGCGTGCTGGTCGAGGAATTGCTGGCGATCGGCCTTTCGGACGCGCATCTGGACGAGCACGGCTATATCTATGCGACCGTTCCCGCCAATACCGACAAGCAGGTGCCCGTCATCTGCTTCTGCTCGCATATGGACACGGCGCCCGATTTCAGCGGCACCAACGTCAAGCCGCAGATCCTGCGCAACTACGAGGGCGGCGATATTCGCCTGACCGGCGATCCGCAGCAGGTGATCCGCGTGAGCGAGCACCCCGAGCTGAAGAACCAGATCGGCAACGACATCATCACGACCGACGGGACGACGCTGCTCGGCGCCGACGACAAGGCGGGGATCGCCGAGATCATGACGGCGGCGCAGTTCCTTGTCGCCAATCCCGATATCAAGCATGGCACGATCAAGATCCTGTTCACGCCGGACGAAGAGATCGGCCGCGGCGTCGACAAGGTGGACCTGAAGAAGCTCGGCGCCGATTTCGCCTACACGATGGACGGGTCGACGGCCGGGCATATCGAGGACGAGACGTTTTCGGCAGACGGCGTCGAGATCACCATCCAGGGCGTTGCAATCCATCCGGGCTTCGCCAAGGGCAAGATGGAAAACGCCATCAGGATCGCCGGCGCGATCATCGACCGGCTGCCGAGGGATATCGGCCCCGAGACGACCTCTGGCCGGCAGGGCTTCATTCATCCGACCGGCGTGACCGGCGCGATGGAAAAGGCCGAAATCGGGCTGATCATCCGCGATTTCGACAATGCCGGACTGACGGCCAAGGAAGAGATGCTGGAAGGGATCGTAAAGGACGTGATGTCGGGCTATCCGGGCTCGACCTACACGTTCGAGGTCAAGCAGCAGTATCGCAACATGAAGGAAGTGGTCGATCGGCACCCTGATATCGTCGAGAACGCCATCGAGGGCATCCGCCGCGCCGGGATGGAGCCGAAGCGCGGCAGCATTCGCGGCGGCACCGACGGCTCGCGCCTCTCCTTCATGGGCCTGCCCTGCCCCAACATCTTCGCCGGCGGCCACGCGTTTCATTCGCCGCTGGAATGGGTGAGCCGGCAGGATATGGAGCGTGCGGCGAAGACGATCGTGGAGATTGCCAGGGTTTGGGAGGAGCGGGCGTAAGCGCCCGCACACCAATCTCACCGCAATGAAAAATGCCGGACGTCACCGCCCGGCATTTAATTATCCCCGCAGACCCGGCGCTTCCTGGCCGGTGCGCTCGACGTACTCGGTATAACCGCCGCCGTACTGGTGGATGCCGTCGGGCGTCAGCTCCAGCACGCGGTTGGAGAGCGCCGCCAGGAAATGGCGGTCGTGGCTGACGAAGAGCATGGTGCCTTCGTATTGCGACAGCGCCTTGATCAGCATTTCCTTGGTGTCGAGATCCAGGTGGTTGGTCGGCTCGTCAAGGACGAGCAGGTTGGGCGGGTCAAACAGCATCTTGGCCATGACCAGACGTGCCTTTTCGCCACCCGACAGAACCCGGCACTTCTTTTCGACGTCATCTCCGGAAAAACCGAAGCAGCCGGCAAGCGCGCGCAGCGGCGCCTGGCCGGCCAACGGGAATGAATCTTCCAGCCATTCGAGAACCGTGCGTTCGCCATCGAGCAGGTCCATGGCGTGCTGCGCGAAATAGCCGAGCTTGACGCTGGCGCCGAGCGCAACCGTGCCCTGATCCGGCTCGGTCGAGCCCGTGACCAGCTTCAGCAGCGTCGACTTGCCGGCGCCGTTGATGCCCATGATGCACCAGCGCTCCTTGCGGCGAACCATGAAGTCGAGGCCTTCATAGATCGTGCGGCTGCCGTACTTCTTGTGGACGTTCTTCAGGTTGATCACGTCTTCGCCGGAGCGCGGCGCGGGAAGGAACTCGAAGGCAACCGACTGGCGGCGCTTGGGCGGCTCGACGCGGTCGATCTTTTCCAGCTTCTTGACACGGCTCTGCACCTGCGACGCGTGTGAGGCGCGTGCCTTGAAGCGTTCGATGAACTTGATTTCCTTGGCAAGCATGGCCTGCTGGCGCTCGAACTGCGCCTGCTGCTGCTTCTCGTTCTGGGCGCGCTGCTGCTCGTAGAAGGCATAGTCGCCGGAATAGGAGGTGAGCTGGCCGCCATCGATCTCGATGATCTTGCCGACGATGCGGTTCATGAACTCGCGGTCGTGCGAGGTCATCAGAAGCGCGCCGTCATAGTTCTTCAGGAATTCTTCCAGCCAGATCAGGCTTTCGAGATCCAAGTGGTTGCTCGGCTCGTCGAGCAGCATGACATCAGGTCGCATCAAGAGGATGCGGGCGAGCGCCACGCGCATCTTCCAGCCGCCGGAGAGGCCGCCGACATCGCCGTCCATCATTTCCTGGGTGAAGCTCAGGCCATCGAGCACTTCGCGGGCGCGGCCCTCGAGCGCGTAGCCGTCCAGCTCCTCGTAGCGAGCCTGCACCTCGCCATAGCGCTCGATGATGCGATCCATCTCGTCGAGCTTGTCGGGATCGACCATCTCGGCTTCGAGTTCGCGCAGCTCGGCGGCAACGACGCTGACGGGGCCGGCACCCTCCATGACCTCGGCCACGGCGCTGCGGCCGGACATTTCGCCAACATCCTGGTTGAAGTAACCGATCGTGACGCCCTTTTCACCAGCGACATTGCCCTCATCGGGCTGCTCCTCGCCTGTGATCATGCGGAAGAGCGTCGTCTTGCCGGCGCCATTCGGGCCGACGAGGCCGATCTTCTCGCCCTTGTTGAGCGCCGCCGAGGCCTCGATGAAGAGGATGCGGTGGCTATTCTGCTTGCTGATATTTTCGATGCGGATCATGGGAAGCGTGGTCCAAAACAGGTTTTCGGCGCCCTTATGCCACGCAACACCTGAGATGTCGCCCGTTTTCCGCAGTGCACCAAATGTTCAGGTCCAACCGTTTCCCTGTGGTGACAGCCGCGCGGGACTTCCAAACATCAGGGAGCACTGATACGTTCCATATTTGTTCCCGAGTCGCGCTTTTGCCGCGACGCGTATGCTAGAGGCTGAAGAATAGATGCAGGCGGCGGCCTATCTCGAGAAACTGAACGAGCGGCAGCGTCTTGCCGTGGAGCATGGGGTCGGTCAGGGACCGGATACGACGGGCGGTCCGCTTCTGATCATCGCCGGCGCCGGATCCGGCAAGACCAACACGCTGGCGCACCGGGTGGCGCATCTGATCGTCAACGGCGCCGATCCGCGCCGCATCCTCTTGATGACATTCTCGCGCAGGGCGGCATCCGAGATGGCGCGACGGGTGGAGCGCATCTGCCGACAGGTGCTCGGCGCCAATTCCGCCGTGATGACCGATGCGCTCACCTGGGCCGGCACTTTTCACGGGATCGGCGCGCGGCTGCTCCGGATCTATGCCGAACAGATCGGCCTCAATGTCGATTTCACCATTCACGACCGGGAAGACAGCGCCGACCTGATGAACCTCATCCGGCACGAGCTCGGCTTCTCCAAGACCGAAAGCCGGTTTCCCACCAAGGGTACGTGTCTCGCGATCTATTCGCGCACGGTCAATTCCGAGACGCCGCTCACCGAGGTGTTGAAGACCTGGTATCCGTGGGTGGCGACCTGGGAAGAGCAACTGCGCGAGCTGTTTGCCTGCTATGTCGAGGCCAAGCAGGCGCAGAACGTGCTCGATTACGACGACCTCCTGCTCTACTGGGCGCAGATGGTGAGCGACCCGGAACTGGCTGCCGATATCGGCGGGCGCTTCGACCATGTGATGGTGGACGAGTACCAGGATACCAATCGGCTGCAATCCTCCGTGCTGATGGCGCTGAAGCCGGGCGGGCGGGGCTTGACCGTCGTCGGCGACGACGCGCAGTCCATTTACTCCTTCCGGGCGGCGACGATCCGCAACATTCTCGATTTCCCGAAAACCTTTGAGCCGCCGGCCGACATCATCACGCTCGACCGCAACTATCGTTCGACGACGACGATCCTTGCCGCCGCCAACGGTGTCATCGAGCTGGCGCGCGAGCGCTTCACCAAGAACCTCTGGACCGACCGGCAATCCGAGGAACGGCCGAAGCTGCTGACCGTCAAGGATGAGAACGACCAGGCGAACTACATCGTCGGGCAGGTGCTCGCCAATCGCGAAGTGGGGATGACGCTGAAGCAGCAGGCGGTGCTGTTTCGCACTTCCTCGCACAGCGGTCCGCTCGAAGTCGAGCTGACCCGGCGCAACATTCCCTTCGTCAAGTTCGGCGGATTGAAGTTCCTGGATTCGGCGCATGTGAAGGACATGCTGGCGATCCTGCGCTTCGCACAGAACCCGCGCGACCGGGTCTCCGGCTTCCGCCTGTTGAAGATGCTGCCGGGGATCGGGCCGCAGACGGCGGGCAAGATCCTCGACACGATCGCCTCCGACCCCGAACCGCTGATGGCGCTCGCCGAAATCCCGCCGCCGGCCAAGACTGGCCAAAGCTGGCCGGCGCTGGTGCAGTTGCTGGAGGGATTGCGCAAGGCGAACGGGCCATGGCCGGCCGAGATCGCGCAGGCGCGCGAATGGTACGAACCCCATCTCGACCGCATCCACGAGGACGCCGACACCCGCAAGGCCGACCTGCTGCAACTCGAGCAGATCGCGTCGGGCTATGCCAACCGCGAACGCTTCCTCACCGAGCTGACGCTCGACCCACCCGACGCCACCAGCGACCAGGCCGGCGTGCCGCTGCTCGACGAGGATTATCTGATCCTCTCCACCATCCATTCGGCCAAGGGGCAGGAATGGCGGGCGGTTTTCATGCTCAACGTCGTCGATGGCTGCATCCCCTCCGACCTCGCCGTCGGCACGACGCAGGAGATCGAGGAGGAGCGCCGTCTGCTCTATGTCGGCATGACGCGGGCAAAGGACAGCCTGACGCTGATCACACCACAACGCTTCTTCACCAGCGGCCAACACGGCCAGGGCGACCGGCATGTCTATGCATCCCGTACGCGGTTCATTCCGGTGACGCTGCTGCAATATTTCGAGACGGCGGCATGGCCGGTGGTGGCGGCGACGCCCTCGGAGCGGAGTACGCAGCAGATAAGGGTGGATGTGGCAGCGCGGATGCGGACGATGTGGCGGTAGGGTAGGTTTGGGGGTTTGTTGAGGGTGGTCAGCTGGCGTTGTGCTTGAAGGCCCCCTCATCCGCCTGCCGGCACCTTCTCCCCGCGGGGGAGAAGAGACAAGTGGCGGCCGCTCGCGCCGACCTCCCCTTCGCCCCATAGGGGAGAAGGTGGCCCGAAGGGTCGGATGAGGGGGCTCCGGGCGCTAAGTCTGCCAGCTAATTATTTGATGTCGCTCAGATTTGGCGTTTTGCCGTGGGTACCCCCCCTCTGCCCTGCCGGGCATCTCCCCCACAGGTGGGGAGATTGGCTGG
>NZ_DDHH01000026.1:0-9804 GCF_002338015.1 Rhizobium sp. UBA1881 | reverse complement strand
GATCATCTCGGAAGTCGGACGGCTCGATATCCGGGCGCAGGCCGCCAAGATCTGCGTCTATCGCTTTATCCAAGAGGCTCTGAGCAATGCGACCAGGCATGCCGGCGCGTCGAAAATTTTAGTGACGGCGACTGAAGATGACCAGCACATCAGGATCGCGGTCGAAGATAACGGGACCGGCTTCGTCCGGTCGAGTGACGAGGACGGCCTTGGGCTTGTCGGTCTGGAGGAACGACTTGCAGGGCTTGGTGGACATCTCGACATCGCATCTGACGCACAGGCGGGCACCCGCATCTGCATGACACTACCGAAGAGGACGGCGGAATGACTTCAGACATGCTCAGGGTCGCGATCGTTGACGATCACCCGATATTCCGCGACGGCCTCGCCCGCAGCCTATCGGACGAGCCGGGTTTCGAGGTGGTTGGCGAAGGCGCGAGCGCGGCCGACGCCGTGACGCTCTTCAGCCAGCACCGACCCGACGTGCTTCTGCTTGATCTCTCGATGCCCGGAGGCGGTCACCACGCGCTGAACACGATCATCAAGGCGGATGCGGCCGCAACCGTGATCGTGCTCACGGCCTCCGAAGAAGACAGCGATCTGTTCGACGCGCTGAAGGAAGGGGCCAAGGGCTATATTCTAAAGGGGGTGAATGCATCGACGCTGGTATCGGCGGTGCGCAACGTCGTGGCCGGAGAGCGTTATGTGTCACCAAGTCTCGCCGCGCGCATCCTGACGGAAATGAAGGGCGAGGCCTCCCAACCGCAACCGAGCGCAGCGCGCAACCCTCAAGAAGATGCTCTGTCCTCGCTGACGCCACGCGAAGAACAGATCCTGCGCCTGGTCGCAGATGGCAACAGCAACAAGGAAGTTGCCCGCCAGCTCAACCTCCAGGAAAAGACGATCAAGCACAACATGACGCGCATCCTGCAAAAGCTGAAAGCGCGCAATCGCACCGAAGCCGCGATGTTCCTGCGCGATGCACAATCACGGTCCTGATCATTCTGAATTTCGTTCAGCGGAACCGTTCGACATCGCTATTTTTGGCGACACGACGGATAACGAGGCGGCCCTCGGGATCGAAGAGTTCATAGCGGCCGTTGCGGATGCGCTCGCGCCAGCCACCATCATAAGAACGGTCCTCGCGTTGCGATATCGAGCCCGTGCGATCGTCTCGGCGTCCCTGCCTGTCGCTTCCAGATCGGCCGCCGCCATCGTCATCCTGCGATCGCGAACCTGATGTGCCAGAGCCTGACGAGCCCGAATGCCCGGAACCGGAGGATCCTGAGTGGCCGGAGCCAAAGCCAGAGCCAGAACCCGAGCCAGAGCCGGATCCCGATCCGCTTCCACCAGAGCTACCACTACCGCTGCCGCCTGAACTCCCGTTTCCACCGCTGCCGCCACTTCCCTTGTCTGCCCATGCGCAGACTGGGCCCGCCACGACTGATATCGTGCAGAAAATGACGGTACAGGCGATTTTCAGCGACGTGTTCACGATCAATCTCCTTGAAGGACGATCCCGGCCCATCAAACGGGCCGGGATATGCCGGGATATGATTGCCAGCGCGACTAGCGGCGGCCGCTATGATCGTCGCCGCCACGACCCCCGCCGTGATCGTCGCTGCCGCCACCACCATGGTGATCGCCGCCACGGTCGTCGCTACCGTGATGTTCGTGGCTCGCGCCATCATCGGAGCCGCGTCCACGCGACGAGGATGCCGACGAGGATGCCGAAAACGAGGTCGAGCTGTGGTGGACGTGGTTGGGACCGTCATCGAGCCCGCGACCGTGGCGCTTGTGCTTGACGAGATTGTCGGCGCCCTGGCGCACGAGGGTTGCAAGCGGCGGTTTGGAAGCGACTGGTCCGAGGTTTAGAGACAAAGGCCCGGCCCCGGCCGAGCCAATCGCCAGCAATAGCGATCCGGCGATAACGCAAGTGTGAACGATGATCTTCTTCATGCGTATGCTCCTTGGTTTTCCGACCGATACGGTTGCCATTGATCGATGATGGCCGGCCGGATGGTCCAATTGTCGACGATTGAGCGTCCATTCCTAGCGGCCCCGGCCTTCTACGACGCCACTAGGGACTTTAGTCCCCATGGTAACGACATAAAGCCCACGATAAGTGGAGTGTGTTGGAATAGTTTTGGCCGACACAGTTGGCCCTGACGTCCAGACGCATTGGAAAACCAATTCATAGCGACCGAAAACTTGAGCCCATGTGCGCTTGGTTTCGCTCCAATCGGGAGTTTGACATGAAGAAATCCATCAGCCTGAAGCTGGTCTCCGCCGCAGCGCTTCTTGCCGCGACAGCCTTCGTAAACGGTGCGCTCGCGCAAGATGCGGACGGCATCGTTGTGTACAATGCGCAGCACGAGGGCCTTGGCACCGAATGGGCAGAAGGCTTCACCAAGGAAACAGGCATCAAGGTCACCGTCCGCAAGGGCAGCGACATGCAGTTCGCCAACCAGATCGTCCAAGAAGGCGACGCTTCGCCGGCCGACGTGTTCCTGACGGAAAACTCCCCTGCCATGGCGCTGGTCGCCTCCGCCGGCCTCTTCGCGCCGGTCGACAAGGAAACGCTGGCCCAGGTTCCGGCCCAGTTCCATCCCGCCGATGGCACTTGGACGGGCATCGCTGCCCGCTCGACCGTCTTTGCCTACGACAAGACCAAGCTCACGGAAGACAAGCTGCCGAAGTCGATGCTTGATCTTGCCGATCCGGCCTGGAAGGGTCGCTGGGGCGCTTCGCCTGGTGGCGCTGACTTCCAGGCGATCGTCGGTGCACTTCTCCAGCTTAAGGGCGAAGAAGCAACCACGGCGTGGCTGAAAGCCATGAAGGAAAACGCGACGCCCTATAAGGGCAACAGCGTTGCCATGAAGGCGGTCAATGCCGGTGAAGTCGCAGGGGCTGTGATCTACCACTACTACTGGTTCGGTGATCAGGCAAAGACGGGTGAAAACAGCAAGAACGTTGCCCTGCACTACTTCAAGAACGAAGATCCGGGCGCTTTCCTCAGCGTTTCGGGCGGTGGCGTGCTGAAATCCAGCAAGCACCCGAAGGAAGCCCAGGCCCTGCTCAAGTGGATCACCTCCAAGGCTGGTCAGGATGTGCTGAAGAACGGCACCTCGTTTGAATATTCGGTCTCGGGCGATTCGAACGCCAAGCTCGTCCCGATCGCCGACCTGAAGGCACCGAAGGTCGAAGCTTCCAAGCTCGACAACAAGAAGGTCGTCGAACTCATGACCGCCGCTGGCCTGCTCTAAGTTATTCGAGCGCCCAAGATTGACGAGCCGCGCGCTGAAAGGCGCGCGGCTTTTTGTTGTCTCTTCTCATCGGTATGAGCGATTTCCAGGTGCCGGCCTTTCGCGTCAGTGCCAGACGAAAATTCGACAGGGGTGAAAAGGCGGCTGGCTGCAACCGCCTCTTTGCGCGTTCGACTAAGAAGAGTGCGTTTATCGCGACCATGAATAGCTCGTGATCGAGGCACGCATGCGGGACTGGCGGCCCCGCCGGGCGCCAGCGTTCCGCACGCAATCAGACCCGATTGGACCGCCACGCTACCAGGCGTCCCGCTACCCCGAATCTCACGAGGCCGGCGTGAACCGTGCCACCAGCGCATGCTTGTCACCGGGATAGGTGAAGCGCACATGGGTAACAGGGCCGATATTGCTCCAGGTGCGGCGCTCGACAACCAGGCAGGCTGTATTGCGGGGGATGTTGAGCAAGGTTGCCGCCTCGCTGCCTGCACCAACCGCGTGGATGCGGTGTTCGGCGCTAGACCACGGGACCTGATTGATCAGCCAGCTGCCGGGCGGAACGGTCGAGAAGTCGGCGTCGTTTGCCTCGGGCACGGTTGCAAGGCTGATCAGCCGCTCCTCCAGGCAGAAGGGACGGCCGCCGGCATGATGGATGCAGACGACTTCGACGAGTGAGGAGCCCGGCTCCAGATCGAGACGCAGTGTGTCGTCAACGCCCGCCTTGCGCCTAGTGCGCCTGGTCACTGAAAACGAATAGGCAAGGTTCAGCGACTTTACTTCGGCGGCGATATCGTGAATTTCCAGCACGGCGGACTGCGCCTGCGGCTGCGTGACGAAGCTGCCTGACTTCTTGCGCCGCTCGATCAGCCCAGCCTTGGCAAGCTGGGTCAGAGCCTTGTTCACCGTCATGCGCGAGCAGTCATACTCTTTGGTAAGGTCGAGCTCGAACGGAATGCGGTGACCCGGTGGCCACTCGCCCGAGACGATGCGGCCTTCGATGTCGTTCACGATCCGCTGATGCAAGGTGAGATCCCTGCCCTGATCCATCGTTACGCTCCGCTTTCTTCTCGGTCTACCGGCAATGCCTGAGTCGGGAAAGACTATCGAGCACCGTCGGCAAGAAAGGCTTCAGGCTGCCAGCAACTCGCCCATCGCCTTCACAAAACGACGGTTGATCGCGTCGCGGCTCCGATGCCGCCCGCCCTCGACCGTCTTTTTGCCGATCGCCCATACAGTATCGACTGAAACGCCGCCGGCAAACATCCAGTGGTCGAGCAGTTGATCACCGGCGAGGTAGGGAACGGCCGACGTATCGAGTGCGACAATGTCGGCGTTGTTTCCAACCGCCAGGCCGCCCGGCGCTTTCAGCGCGGCGCCGCCGCCTGTGATCGCGTGATCAAAGAGGCTGCGCGCAGTGGAGCCGCCGGACGCAGCGATGACGTTGCGAGCTCTAAGTGCAAGACGCTGTGAATATTCAAGCTGCCTCAGCTCATCTGGAAGCGAGATCAGCACGTTGGAATCAGAGCCCACGCCGCAGCGTCCGCCCTCCTCCAGAAACACAGGCGCCGGAAAAGTGCCGTCACCGAGATTGGCTTCGGTGATCGGGCAAAGACCGGCGATTGCGCCGCGCCGTGCCATCCGGCGTGTTTCATCGTCGGTCATGTGAGTGGCGTGGATCAGGCACCAGCGACCATCGACATCAGCATTGTCGAGGAGCCATTCAACGGGACGGGCGCCAGACCAGGCGATACAATCCTCGACTTCCTTGACCTGTTCTGCGACGTGGATGTGAACAGGCCCCTTGCCCGCCATCGCCACAACCGTCGTGAGCTCGTCCGGCGTTGCCGCCCGCAGGCTGTGCGGGGCAAGGCCAAATTCGGCGCCGCTCAGCTGCGACGTCACGCTCCGGCAGCCGTCCATTAGCGCCGCGAAACTGTCGAGCGAATTGATGAACCGGCGCTGGCCGTCGATCGGCTCGGCACCGCCGAAGCCCGAATGGGCGTAGAAAACTGGCAGCAATGTCAGCCCGATGCCGGCCGTGGCGCTCGCCGCACCGATCCGCTCGGCCAGTTCGGCGATGTTGGCGTAAGGCCGACCGTCCTTGTCATGATGCAGATAGTGAAACTCGCCGACGCGGGAAAAGCCGGCCTCCAGCATCTCCATGTAGAGCTGCGCCGCCACGGCCTCAACATGCTCTGGTGTCATCGACAAGGCGAACTTGTACATAACGGTGCGCCAGCTCCAGAAGCTGTCATTGGCGGGGCCCCTTACCTCGGCAAGGCCCGCCATGGCGCGCTGAAAGGCATGGCTGTGAAGGTTCCCCATGGCCGGCACCAGCGTGTGATGGCGTTCATCGGCCGGCTGTGCGGCAACCGCGGTCTCGATGCTGGAAATGCGCCCCTCCTCAAGGGTCAGCCGGACATTATCCTGCCAGCCTTCCGGCAAAAGTGCTGCGCCTGCGTGGAGTGTCGTCGCAACCGTTCGTGCCATGACCGTTTGTTCCCTTCTGGCGAAGGCGCCTCTTTATTTTCCAGAGATACGCCCAAATTTTTCCTTGTCACCTGTTTATTATGTATATACATGTTAAGGCATAAAGAAAGGCGCAAAGCTGATGAACGGGAACAAATTTTCAGACGAGCAGGAACCTGTTGAGCAGCGTCCGCACCTGTGGCGCAATGCCCGCCTTGCAACGCTTGCCCCGCATAAAGACGGCCTCGGCGTCATCGAAAAGGGAGCGATTGTCGTCGAATCGGGCCGTATCACCTTCGCCGGCCCGGAAACCGAGTTGCCGATCCTGGCGATCGAACGCGCCGAGATCACCGATCTCGAAGGTCGCTGGGTGACGCCAGGTCTCATCGATTGCCACACCCACATCGTCTATGGCGGCAACCGCGCCCGCGAGTTCGAGATGCGCCTGGAAGGCGCTACTTATGAGGAAGTCGCCCGCGCAGGCGGCGGCATCGTTTCCTCGGTCAAAGCCACCAATGCCCTTTCCGTCGATGGCCTCGTGGCCGCCTCGCTCCCCCGGCTCGACACACTGCTGTCAGAGGGACTGACAACGATCGAGATCAAGTCCGGCTACGGTCTGAACATCGAGGCCGAGCTGAAGATGCTGCGCGCCGCCCGTGCGCTGGGCAATATTCGCCCAGTCCGCGTCGTAACCTCCTATCTCGGCGCCCATGCCACGCCGATCGAGTACAAGGGCCGCAACGGCGATTACATCACTGATGTCGTGTTGCCCGGCCTCGAGCAGGCGCATGCCGAGGGCCTTGTCGATGCCGTCGACGGGTTCTGTGAGGGCATCGCCTTCTCAGTCGAGGAAATGCGCCGCGTCTTCGATCGCGCCCAGAGCCTCGGTCTCCCAGTCAAACTCCATGCCGAGCAGCTCTCCAACCTGGGCGGCGCGCGGCTGGCGGCCTCGTATCTGGCGTTGTCGGCCGACCATCTCGAATATCTGACCGCTGACGATGCCGTTGTCATGGCCGCGGCTGCAACCGTCGCCGTGCTTTTGCCGGGCGCCTTTTACGCGATCAACGAAAAGCAGAAACCGCCGGTCAAGGCACTGCGCGAGGCCGGCGCCCACATCGCCATCGCCACCGACTGCAACCCCGGCACCTCGCCGCTGACCTCGTTGCTGCTCACCATGAACATGTCGGGCACCCTGTTCGGCCTCACCGTTGAGGAGTGCATCGCAGGCGTCACCCGGGAAGGCGCGCGTGCCCTTGGGCTCATCGACGAAACCGGCACGCTCGAAGCCGGCAAATCCGCCGATTTCGCGATCTGGGATGTCGAGAGCCTCGCTGAGCTCGTCTACCGCATCGGCTTCAACCCGCTTCACGCACACGTCTTCAAGGGCGAAAGGATCGACCGTTGACCATCACTCTTAATCCCGGCTCCGTATCGCTCAAGCATCTGGAAACGATCTATTGGACCGGCGAGCCGGCCGTGCTCGACCGCTCTTTCGATGCCGGCATCAACAAAGCCGCCGCCCGTATTGCCGAGATCGCCGCTGGCAACGCGCCGGTCTATGGCATCAATACCGGCTTCGGAAAGCTCGCCTCGATCAAGATCGACAGCGCCGATGTCGCCACGCTCCAGCGCAATCTTATCCTGTCACATTGCTGCGGCGTTGGCGCACCTCTTGCTGAGAACATCGTCCGCCTCATCATGGCTCTGAAGCTTGTTTCGCTGGGCCGCGGCGCCTCTGGCGTGCGGCTGGAATTGGTGCGGCTGATCGAAGGCATGCTGGAAAAGGGCGTCATCCCCGTCATTCCCGAAAAGGGCTCCGTGGGCGCCTCTGGCGACCTTGCGCCGCTGGCGCATATGGCTGCCGTGATGATGGGCGAGGCCGAAGCCTTCTACAATGGCGAACGCCTTGCGGGTGCTGCAGCACTCGACAAGGCCGGGCTGACGCCGGTGGTTCTCGCAGCCAAGGAGGGCCTGGCCCTGATCAACGGCACGCAGACCTCAACCGCGTTGGCGCTCGCCGGCCTCTTTCGCGCCCACCGCGCCGCCCAGGCCGCGCTGATTACCGGCGCGATGTCGACCGATGCGGCCATGGGGTCCTCGGCACCGTTCCATCCCGATATTCACACGCTGCGCGGCCACAAGGGCCAGATCGACACCGCCGCTGCCCTGCGCGCACTTCTCGACAACTCGGTCATCCGCCAAAGCCACATCGAGGGCGACGAGCGCGTCCAGGATCCCTATTGCATCCGCTGCCAGCCGCAGGTCGACGGCGCCTGCCTGGACCTGCTTCGCTCGGTCGCCCGGACGCTGGAGATCGAGGCGAACGCAGTCACCGACAACCCGCTGGTCCTGTCTGACAACTCCGTCGTCTCCGGCGGCAATTTCCACGCCGAACCCGTCGCTTTTGCCGCTGACCAGATCGCCATCGCCGTTTGCGAGATCGGCGCCATCGCCCAGCGTCGCATTGCCCTTCTCGTCGATCCCGCCCTCTCCTACGGCCTGCCCGCCTTCCTCGCCAAGAAGCCCGGCCTCAACTCCGGCCTGATGATCGCGGAAGTCACATCGGCATCACTGATGTCGGAAAACAAGCAGATGTCGCATCCGGCCTCGGTGGATTCGACCCCGACCTCTGCTAACCAGGAAGACCACGTCTCCATGGCCTGCCACGGCGCACGACGCCTGCTGCAAATGACCGACAATCTCTTTTCGATCATCGGCATCGAGGCACTGACGGCAGCCCAGGGTGTCGAATTCCGCTCCCCGCTCGTCACCAGCCCTGAACTTGCCAGCGCCATCGCCGCGATCCGCGCGGTCGTGCCGACACTCGAAGTAGACCGCTACATGGCGGGTGATCTTCAGGCGGCCAGCGATCTGGTGGCATCGGGTGGGCTCAATGCAGCGGTATCTTCGGGCATCTTGCCGATGCTGGAAGGATGAAAACGATGTGCCACGACGCACCCAGCCCGGCCATCAGCGGAGCCTTCAGCCAATGACGACCCACCAGATCCGCCAGGGCACATCCCCTGTCATCCTTGCGTTCCCGCATACCGGAACCGACGTGCCGGCCGGCATCTGGGAACGCCTGAACGACAACGGCAAGCTGCTTGCCGACACCGACTGGCACATCCACGACCTTTATGATGGCCTCATTGACGGCGTGACGACCGTGCGCGCCACCTTCCACCGCTACGTCATCGACGCCAACCGCGATCCATCGGGAACAAGTCTCTATCCCGGCCAGAATACAACCGGGCTGGTGCCCGCGACGGATTTCGACGGCCTTTCGATCTGGAAGGAGGGCCAGGCACCTGATGAGGCTGATATCGGCGAGCGCCTGCGCGATTTCCACGCACCCTATCATGCCGCCCTTGCGGCCGAAATCGAGCGGGTGAAGGCAATTCACGGCGTCGCCATCCTCTATGACTGCCACTCGATCCGCTCGCACATTCCTTTCCTATTCGAGGGCAAACTCCCGGACTTCAATATCGGCACTGACATGGGCAAGACTTGCGCCGTGGAGTTCGAGCGCGTGACGGCCGAAATCGCTGGTTATGCGGCTGGCTATACCAGCATCGTCAACGGGCGCTTCAAGGGCGGCTGGACGACACGTCACTATGGTCAGCCGACCACTGGTGTTCATGCAATTCAGATGGAAATAGCCCAATCGGCCTACCTCGAGACCGAAGCCGTGCCCTTCGCCTATGGCGAAGAGAAGGCGGCGGCCTTGAGGACGCATCTGAGAACTATTCTCTCCCGCATCGAAGCGGTCGCCCAAGAACTCAAAGCAATGGGGAACTGATTATGAATAATCCACGACACAACATTCGCGATGTCAGAAGCCCGCGCGGGTCCGAGCTCAATGCAAAGAGCTGGATGACCGAAGCGCCACTGCGCATGCTTATGAACAACCTCGACCCGGACGTGGCGGAAAACCCGCACGAGCTAGTGGTTTATGGTGGCATCGGCCGTGCAGCGCGTACCTGGGCCGATTTCGACCAGATCATCGCAACGCTGAAGACACTGACGGAAGAAGAGACGCTTCTTGTTCAATCCGGCAAGCCGGTCGGCGTGTTCC